>DATIED010000031.1:0-6985 GCA_035455965.1 Spongiibacteraceae bacterium | reverse complement strand
TTTCAACGACGATGGCGTTCGTGCGCATTCTCAACACGATCGTGCGCGATCACACCGTCGGCCCGCGCGTCGTCCCAATCGTTGCCGACGAGTCGCGGACCTTCGGTATGGAAGGCATGTTCCGCCAGCTCGGTATTTATTCGTCGCAGGGACAGCGCTATTCGCCGCAGGATGCCGGCCAGGTGATGTATTACAAGGAGGATAAAAAAGGTCAGATTCTCGAAGAGGGCATCAACGAAGCCGGCGCGATGTCGGCGTGGATCGCCACCGCCACGTCATACAGCAATCATGGCTATGCGATGGTGCCGTTTTATATTTTCTATTCGATGTTCGGCTTTCAACGCATCATGGATTTAGCATGGGCGGCCGGCGATTCGCAAGCGCGCGGCTTCCTGCTCGGCGCCACCTCGGGTCGCACCACGCTAAATGGCGAGGGTTTGCAGCACCAGGATGGCCACAGCCATTTAATGGCGAATATGATTCCGAATTGCCGCTCGTACGATCCGACTTTCGCTTTCGAGTTAACCGTTATTATTCAAAGCGGTTTAAAGCGCATGTACCAGGACAAGGAAAATTGTTTTTACTACATCACCGTGATGAACGAAAACTACCACCACCCGGATATGCCGGTGGGCGTGGAGGACGGCATCGTACGCGGCATGTATTTATTGGAAGAAGCGAAAAATACCCGCCGTAAAACCGATCGCGTACAACTGCTCGGCAGCGGCACCATTCTGCGCGAGGTACAAGCGGCGGCAATTATTCTGCGCGACGAATTCGGCATCAACTCGGATGTGTGGAGCGCCACCAGTATCAACGAGTTGCGGCGCGATGGATTGGCCTGCGAGCACTGGAATTTATTGCACCCCGACAGCAAGCCGAAAGTCCCCTACGTTACGCAGCAATTGCAGGAACGCACCGGCCCCGTGATCTGTGCGACTGATTATATGAAATCGTTCGGCGAACAAATTCGCCCGTACGTGCCGCATCGCTACGTGGTGCTCGGCACCGACGGCTTCGGTCGCAGCGATACGCGCGCGAAACTGCGCCACCACTTCGAAGTGAATCGTTATTTTGTGGTGATTGCCGCGCTGAAAGCCCTTGCCGATGAAGGCCGCTTCAAAGCCGAGGATGTCGCTAAGGCCATCAAAAAATTTGGCATCGACCCGAATAAGCGCGATCCGATGACGGTTTAACCGGCCCGTAGCTGTGCCGAAAAGGATAGAAATGTGAGCAAACAAATCATTGTGGTACCCGATATCGGCGGCGCCGAAGAAGTCGAGGTCATCGAGATCAGTGTGGCGCCGGGCGCTACTGTCAAACAGGAAGACGCGCTGATCGTGCTTGAATCCGACAAGGCTTCGATGGAAGTGCCGTCGCCCTACGCCGGCAAGGTTATCGATATTCAATTGAAGGTCGGCGATAAAGTTTCCGCCGGCAAAACCATCTTGACGCTGGAAGTCGCCGACGAAAAAGCGGCGCCGGCGAAACCGGAAAAAGCCGCTGCGGAAAAACCCGCGGCGGCCGCAAAATCCTCGGCGGTTGAACCTGTCAGCACGAAAAAAGCCGCGGCACCGCAACCGTCTGCCGCGCCGACCGAGTCGAGTATCGAAACCATCGTCGTACCGGATATCGGCGGCGCCGACAATGTCGATGTCATCGAGGTCAATATCAAAGTCGGCAGCGTGCTCTCCGAGGGCGATACGATGATCGTGCTCGAATCCGACAAGGCCTCGATGGAAGTACCGGCGCCAAAGGCCGGTATCGTGCGCGCGGTAAAAATTAAAGAGGGCGATAAAGTCGGTATCGGCGCCGCCATTCTCGATTTGGAAGTCGCCGCCGTCAGCACCGCAAAAGCACCGCAGGCACCCGTGGCAGCCAGCGCAGCGCCTACAGTGAGCGCCGCCGTGACTGTCGACGAAACAGCGCCGGCCGCAGCGGCCAATACAGCCGCAACGCCCAAATCGGACACGCGTAAAGCCGACGGCGAGGTCTACGCCGGCCCCGCCGTGCGTAAACTGGCGCGCGAAATGGGCATCGGGCTCAGCAATATTCCCGGCTCCGGTCCGAAGGGCCGCGTGCAAAAAGAAGATATTAAAAATTTCGTCCGGCAATTGATGGAAAATCGCGGCAGCAACGCTGCGGGCTCGGCGATTCCGCCTCTGCCCGATATCGACTTTACACAGTTCGGCGCTATCGATATCCAGCCGCTCAGCAAGCTGCATAAAATTACCGCGCTCAATATGCATCGCAGCTGGGTCAATTTACCGCATGTCACGCAATTCGACGATGCCGACATCACTGAGCTGGAAACCTTCCGCGAATCGCTGAAAGCGGAGGCCGAGCGGCGCGGCATTAAAGTTTCGCCGCTGCCGTTTTTAATCAAAGCCTGCGCGATTGCACTGAAAGCGCATCCAAAATTCAACGCTTCGCTGCTCAACGACGGCGAGCGTATCGCCTTCAAAAAATATGTGCATATCGGCTTGGCCGTCGATACGCCGAATGGTTTGGTAGTGCCGGTATTGCGCGATGTCGATCGCAAATCGGTGTGGGAATTAGCAACGGAAAGCGCGGAGCTGGCTCAAAAAGCCAAAGACAGGAAATTAAAACCGAGCGATATGCAGGGCGGCTGCTTCACCATCTCCAGCCTCGGCAGCATTGGCGGCACCGGCTTCACGCCGATCATCAACGCACCTGAAGTTGCGATACTCGGCGTATCGAAACTGGCGGTAAAACCGATGTGGAACGGCAAGGAGTTCGCGCCGCGCAAAATGCTACCGCTGTCTTTGTCGTACGATCATCGCGCGGTGAACGGTGCGGATGCGGGACGGTTCTTTACGTATCTGAACGAATTGTTGGCGGATATTCGGCGACTGGTGTTGTAGCGGCACAGGGCGCGACATGCATGCGCCGCGATAAAAAAAGCCCGCTGGATTCAGCGGGCTTTTTTTATGCAGGGTTTTTAACGACTTCAATACGTGCGGGTCAGGCGCACACCACTAGGTTCCAGGCCGATCAACATCGCGCCATCCGCCGATACGCGGAACGACTGGCCGGCGTCCGGCAGGTTGTGCAAGACATTGTTGGAAGAACCGACTCCCACCACGCTGCTCGACCCGTAGTAGAGGATACCGTCGGCATCCACCGCGAGCTCGGTGAGCGGCGCGCTGGCCGGTGGCGTGTAGGTCGGAGATTCGCCGACGCTCCACGACTCGGATACCTCGACCATCGTAGTATTCTGCCGCGCCAGGTATACATTTTCACCGTCGTCGCGCATCACATGCTTGATGTAGTTGCTACTCAACGTCCGCGTACCGGTCCTTCTGAAACGGACATCGCCACCGCCGCCGCTGATGTAAGCCAGCTCGTAGCAACTCAGCACCGGGTCGAGGACGAAGTAGCCGTTCGTGGCCAGGCAGGCGCGATTGCCCAATACGCTGGCCTCGGCCGTCGCTGCGAACTCGCGACCGGGGAACCAATACCGGTCGATAGTCTTCAATGTAATAGCGTCGAACAGATGGCTACGCCCGTCGAAGAGGACGGGATGCCCCTGCGGCTTGGCATAGGCGAAATCATCGACACCCGCGATAACATTTTCCGAACTGCTCTGTGCATACGGCGCATCGAGTTTGATGCGATGCAGGGCCGCACCGCCGGTATACAGGAATGAACCGTCGGTGCTGACACGCAATGGTTCGCCGCCGCCCAGCGTCACCGGGATGGAATCGACCAGCGCCTTTGTATAGATGTTGTAGATACTGATGGACGAAGCGTTGTTGACATAGACGTAGGGGCGTAGCGGATCCACCGCCATTTTCGACAGGCTGGGCGGAAACCCACTGAAGCCCGGCAAGATAATGTAGGACTGCAGCGTTGCCGATGGATCGGCATCCTGGCTGCCGACCCACAGGGCCACGCGAATCGAGGCCGGCGTGAACTGATCCGCGCCGGAACTTTGGGTGACCGATACCGTTGCATAATGCAGGGCATCCGCCGCCAGACCCGCCGGATCGGCGGTCAACTTCAATTGCCCGTCGCTCAATGGCGTAACGGCCAGCCAGCTCTGGTCGCTGCTGGCGACCCATGGTACCGACGCAGCGCGATTACCAGCCATGACCGTCACCGTCTGCGTCAGACGGTTGTAAGAGGGCAGACTGACGAATGCGATGCCGTCGTCTGATGCATAGAGGGGACCGGTCTCCCAAAGGCCGACATTGCCCGGGGACTGGTCGGCCGCACCATATACACCGTCGCGGTCCGGATCGAAGCCGGTCATCGCGGTGATTTCGTAGCTGGTGTCGCCCTGCTTACGCTTGACGATGCCCACGCCCTCGGCGACTTCGAAATCGACTTCATACGGAATATTGAAGGTCTGGCCCTGCACCGTCACCGTCAGCGTCAGCCTGATCATCAGCACCTTGGCATCGAAGCCCGCCAGCGACGTGCTGAGATCATCATCGCCGGCATACGAAACCGTACCGGAATACGTCAGCGATTGTTTGCCGTAGGTCGGCGAAATATTGATGGAGCCTTTGCCGCTGACTGCCTGCGAGTAGGCACCCTTCCAGCTATCGCGCAGTATCGGCACCGCACTGTCGAATTGAACATCGCCGGTGTAAGTAACGCCGTCGCCGACGGTGATCGAGTGCAGGAACAGACCATACAGGCCAATCTGGTCAGCCGATGTGGTGAAATATTCCCTGGCACCGCTCGGATAATTCAGCGAATGCACGATCGCGCCGTTGTTGCCGGTGAATGTGGAAAAGCTTGTTTCGCCGAGGCCTTCATAGGTCCAGCGAATGCCGGTATCGGTAGGAAAATAGGCATGTGCCGCGTCGGTCGTACCCGGCTGGCTGCCGTTGCCATTACTGCTGTCGCTACCTCCGCCTCCGCCGCCACCTCCGCAGGCAGTCAAAACAGCAACAAAAAACCCTAACGCAGCACTGCGCCATGCAGACGATGAAACGCGATTCATGATGGGAGCATCCAGAAAATATAATTTTTATCGCCGCCCGATCTCCTCGGACGGGAACACCGTGGCTGCGTCGCACCCTATCGACCCCCATCGATAGCAGCATCTGTGCGATCGCACTTGCGCAATGCTTTGTAGCTTTACAAAGCCTCGCGGCGATCAGGCTGCGGCGCAAACCGGCACACGCTTTATATCATGTCGCCAATCCGTTCGCCAACGCGAGCGGCATGCTATCTACCAGGCATCGACGAATGATCGCTTCTTGTCGCCGCGCCTCTCGACCGGCGGCAACGACTTCAAACCGCGCACTAACCAGCGGCGCGATTCCATCGGATCGATCACGTCGTCGAGCTCGAAATAACTCGCGGCGTTTAATCCCTTACCTTCTTGATAAGCTTGCGCAACCATTTTTTTATACAACGCTTCGCGCTCGACAGGGTCGGTCACCGCTTCGAGTTCCCTGCGATAACCAAGCCGCACCGCACCTTCCAATCCCATCGCGCCGAATTCGCCGGTCGGCCACGCGACGGTAAATAATGGCGCATGAAAACTGCCGCCGGTCATCGCTTGCGCACCCAAGCCATAACCTTTGCGCAATACGATCGCGAACATGGGCACTTTTATATTGGCGCCGACGATAAACATGCGCGAGACGTGGCGCACCTGCGCGGTTTTTTCCACTTCCGGCCCGACCATAAAACCCGGCGTATCGCACAGCGATAACAAGGGAATATCGAAGGCATCGCACAGCTGCATAAAGCGCGCAGCTTTATCGGCGCCATCGGCGTCGATGGCGCCGCCGAGATGCAGCGGGTTATTCGCTATCACGCCGATAGCGCGCCCTTCGATACGAATCAACGCGGTGATCATGCCGATGCCGAATTGCGCGCGCAGTTCCAGCACCGAATCGGTATCCGCCAGCGTCGCGATCAATTGCCGAATGTCGTACACACGTACGCGATTTTCCGGAATCGCCTGCCGCAATAAATGCTGGTCCGAACACTGCCATTGCGTTATCGAGCCTTGAAAGTAGGAGAGATATTTTTTGGCGATGGCCGTCGCTTCCGCTTCATCGTCGACGACGATATCGATCACGCCGTTCGGCGCCTGCACCGATACGGGACCGACTTCTTCAGGTTTGTACACGCCGAGGCCACCGCCTTCGATCATCGCCGGGCCGCCCATGCCGATATTCGAATTGCGCGTCGCGATGATGACGTCGCAGCAACCGAGCAGCGCGGCGTTGCCGGCGAAGCAGCGCCCCGCCGTAATCCCCACCAGCGGCACCAGGCCACTCAGGCGCGCAAAGCTGGCGAAGGTATCGGTCTCCAACGCGGAGGGACTGGTCCAATCATCGCCGGGACGACCGCCGCCGCCCTCGGCGAATGCAACGATCGGCAACCGCCACTGCTCGGCGAGCTGAAACAGGCGGTCTTTTTTCTTGTGGTTCATGTAGCCCTGGGTGCCCGCGAATACCGTGTAGTCGTAGGCCAGCACCGCGCAACGCGCCCGCTCGGCCTCGAAGATCGCACTATTCACCGCGCCGATGCCGCACACCATGCCATCGGCGGGACTGATCTCGATCAGCTCGTCGAGCGTGCGCCGATGCCGCTGCGATGCCACCGTCAACGCACCGTATTCGATAAAACTATCGGCATCGCAGAGATCCGCGATATTCTCGCGCGCGGTGCGGCCGCCATTTTTTTTGCGGCGCGCTACCGCCGCTTCTCGCGACTCATCGAGACCGTTAGAGTGGCGCAGTAATACTTCGGCCAGATCGGGACGAATCGTGTCGAGATCGTAACTCGCAACTTCGTCCACTGCTTCCGCACTTTGCGACGTCGGCTCGATAAAAAGCAACGGCTGCTCGGCCCGTACGATGGTGCCGACCGCAGCCGCGATCGATCGCACATGGCCGCTCATCGTTGCAACGACGCCATGCTCCATTTTCATCGCTTCCAACACCATTAAGACCTGACCGCGCTGCACCGATGCACCGACTGTCACCTCTAT
>DATIED010000030.1:0-3542 GCA_035455965.1 Spongiibacteraceae bacterium | reverse complement strand
TCGAAGGTGGCGACGAGGATTTGTTATTGCCGGAGTCGGAAGCCAATGGCAGCCGGCCCGCCATGGTGAACGTCGACAGTACGGCGCTGTTGCCGGTCAATGGTATCGATCTGAAAGAGTATTTGACCAATCTCGAGCGCGGCTTGATTCAACAGGCGCTGGACGATAGCGGCGGGGTGGTGGCGCGCGCCGCCGAGAAGCTGAAAACGCGTCGCACGACGCTGGTCGAGAAGATGCGTAAATACGGCATGCTGCGGCCGGGCATGACAACCGATTGACTCCCGCTCTTTACTGAGTCATCAAGCTTTTGATTTAAAACGATAAATAATTACGGCATAGGCCTTGCTATGTCTCCCCTGCTAACAGCTGGCGACGGATTTTCGTCGCGCTGATTGAGGGGAAGGTGTTATGTCTATCGCCGTATTGGATCGCTCCCATCGCGCCGAACGAGGCCCGGATGCGGCCCAACTGACTTCCGCTTTTGAACTCTTCAACGAATTATCCACACAATTAGCCGATACCTATCGTGCGATGGAAGAGCGCGTCGGCGAGCTCAACGCCGAATTGCATGCCGCCGCCGAACAACGGCTGCGCGAATTGCAGGAAAAGGAGCGGCTTGCCGCGCGCCTGCAAAGTTTATTGACGCTATTGCCGGCCGGTGTCGTGGTGCTCGATCAATTCGGTCGCATCACCGAAAATAATCCCGCCGCCGCCGAGTTGCTGGATGTGCCGCTAACAGGCCAGCTGTGGCGCGACGTCATTCAACACTGCTTTGCGCCGCGCAGCGACGACGGTCACGAAATTTCGCTGCGCAATGGACGCCGTATCAGCATTCTGACGCGCTCGCTCGATGGCGAGCCCGGTCAACTATTACTGCTCACCGATCTCACCGAAACGCGCGCATTGCAGCAGCGCTTGAGCCGCCATCAGCGCTTATCGGAGATGGGGCGGATGATGTCGTCGCTGGCGCATCAGATTCGTACGCCGCTGTCCGCAGCCATGTTGTACGCGGGCCATTTATGCGACAGCGTGTTATCTCAGGAACAGACGCGACGCTTTTCGTTGAAGTTGCTCGATCGGTTACAGCATCTCGAACAACAAGTGAAAGACATGCTGATCTTCGTGCGCGGCGACGTAAAACTCACCGATACCATTTCCAGCGTCGAATTATTGGACGCGCTGCAACGCGCGTTGGAAGCGCCGCTCGCCAATGCCGGTGCGAGCGTGGAGTTTCATAACGAGGATACGCTGGCGCAAATCCGCTGCAATAAAGACAGTGTGGTCGGCGCTTTGATGAATCTGATTAATAACTCGCTGCAGGCCGCCGGCAAAGGTGCAAAGCTGCAGATTTGTTGCCGCGTATTGGCGTTGCCGGAGCGCTGTTTAAGCATTGTCGTGCAAGACAACGGACCCGGTTTCGATGCGCAGGTAGCGCAGAAATTGACAGAGCTGTTTTTTACCACGAAGGAGCAGGGGACCGGTCTCGGTTTAGCAGTGGTACGTGCGGTGGCAGATGCGCACCATGGCGAGTTTTCGATTAGCTCCGCGCCGGGACAGGGCGCGCGTGCGGAAATACGTTTACCGTTGTGCTCGCGATCTTCAGTGCTGCTAACAAGCGCGTCGTCCCTTCTGCCGACGGGGTTACCGATATCGCTATTGCCGCAGCCGTCGTTATCGCCGTCGTCGCCATCGCTGTCGTCTTTATCACTATCGTCTTCATTACTATCGTCTTCATCACTACAGGAGCAAGCGCTATGAAGCAGCTGGCACTTAATCATACGCGTGTTTTGGTGGTCGAGGACGATGCGGATTTACGCGAAGCATTGACCGATACATTGATACTGGCAGGCAGCGAAGTGCTGCAGGCCGACAGTGGCGAGGTTGCGCTGCAACTGTTAGCCGAGCACTACGTCGATATGATCGTCTCCGACGTGAATATGGGCGGCATGGATGGGTTTGAATTGTTAAAAGCGGTGACGCGTCAGTATCCGCAGTTGCCGCTGTTGTTGATCACCGCATATGGCAGCATCGAGAAATCGGTGGAAGCGATGCGCAACGGCGCGGTGGATTATTTAGTGAAACCGTTTAAACCTCAGCTGTTGGTGGAAACGGTGGCGCGTTTCGTGGGTATCGGCACCGGCGAAAGCGAGCAGCCGGTCGCGGAAGAGCCGAGCAGTCAACAATTGCTGCAATTGGCGCGGCGCGTAGCCAGCACCGATTCCACCGTATTGATCTGCGGCGAAAGCGGCACCGGTAAAGAAGTATTGGCGCGCTACATTCATCGCCAGTCGCCGCGCGCCAATGGTCCTTTTGTCGCAATCAATTGCGCGGCGATTCCGGAAAATATGCTGGAAGCGATTTTATTCGGCCATGAGAAAGGTGCGTTCACCGGCGCGCATGCGTCGCAACCGGGCAAATTCGAGCAGGCCAACGGCGGCACTCTGTTGCTGGATGAAGTATCGGAAATGCCGCTGGCACTGCAGGCGAAATTATTGCGCGTATTGCAGGAGCGCGAGGTCGATCGGCTCGGCAGTCGCCATACCATAACGCTCGATGTACGCGTGCTGGCCACCACCAACCGCGATCTGCGCGCCGAGGTCAGCGGCGGCCGCTTTCGCGAAGATTTGTACTACCGTTTGAGCGTATTTCCATTGCAGTGGTTGCCGCTGCGACAGCGCCGCGACGATATCATCGCCATCGCCAACAAATTGCTGCAACAACACGCCGCCAAAATGGGCCGCGGCGCGGTACGCTTCGATAGCGAAGCGGGGCGTATTCTGCGCGAAGGCAGTTGGCCGGGCAATGTCCGCGAATTGGATAATGTCGTGCAGCGCGCGTTGATCATGCAGCAAGGTGCCGTATTGAGCGTCTCCGATTTATGCCTGGATCCATTCCACGTGCCGGCTTTGGTTGCGCCATTAGTGCCGGAGGCGACTGGCCTCGGCGGCGACCTGCAGCGCCACGAGTTCGAAATCATTGTCGACACGTTGCGCGAGGCGGGCGGTAGCCGCAAAACGACCGCGGAGCGTCTCGGGATCAGCCCGCGCACTTTGCGCTACAAGCTGGCGCGCATGCGCGAGGTGGGATTCAAGGCGGAAGGGCTGGTTGCCGATTTTTAACAGGCTCGTAAAAACAGCTTCAGTAAAGATTTAACTGTTTGATTTTAAATATTTTATATCGGTTTTATAGGGCACCATCGAGCCTGTTAATGGGCTCCAGCGCACATCATTGATGATGGCGGGCTGCGCAACGGTCGTCTAAGTCGGTAGACTTGGACTCTGCTCCTCAGTCCAAGGGTCTTTCACCCATGCGCTACTTCTTATTCTGGCCGGACTTTCCGGCCGCCGCGATTGCCCTCTGGGTGGTCGTGCTGGTTGCGGTGCTGTATGTCGCCCGCACCCCTTCGCATCGCTTCATTGAACGCATCGCACGCGCCGGTCAACGCTGGCTGCGGCTGGCCGCGCGCGCGGCCGGCGCTCTGGCCGGGCGCATGGAGCTGCGCAATCGCGAAGTGATGCTGGCGCTGCAGATGGAGATTACCC
>DATIED010000029.1:0-2256 GCA_035455965.1 Spongiibacteraceae bacterium | reverse complement strand
CCGCCGAATATCTGATCTCCTCGCGATCATAGTCGCTATCCGCGCGTCGATGCTCTGTCCTGACGACGATTGCCCGCATTTGAGTTGGCGCTCCGCAGCCGAGCGGTTACTATTCTCTCTGGCCGCCTAGTTCGCGGCATTTTTTTGCGCGCCGGCACCGCTGGCAAAGCGCTTCGCCGCATTGACGCGACGTCAACTTTTAGGAGCACGCATGCAACAGGCTTTGATCAATATGCTGACCCTGCAGGATCGCATGAATACCAAAGTGCATCCGCAGTGGATCGAACAGCATTACGAATGGTTTCGGGCGATCTGGATCGAATGCGGCGAGCTGGTTGAGCACTACGGTTACAAGTGGTGGAAGAAACAAACGCCGGATATGGAGCAGGTGCGTCTCGAGGTGATCGATATCTGGCACTTCGGCTTGAGCGCACTATTCGTCGAGGGCAAAACTTACGCGCAGATTGCCGCAGGCATTGTCCATGCACTCGAAGATTATCGCTACCAGCCACAAGGTGTGCGCGAAGCCACCGAGGCGATGGCGGCGTATGCATTGAATCATCGCAGTTTTTCGGTGCGCCTGTTTTGGGATTTGATGCAAGCGGTGGAACTCGATTTCGACGAGCTGTATCGCCATTATGTCGGTAAGAACGTGCTGAATTTATTTCGCCAGGATCACGGTTACAAAGAGGGCACTTATCAAAAATTATGGCAGGGCCGCGAGGATAACGAGCATTTAATGGAATTGCTGAAACAACTCGATAGCGGCGCCGCCAATTATGCCGATAGTCTGTATGCGCAACTCGGCGATCGCTACCGCCAGGCGAGCGCATAAATGACCACGGTGCCGGAGCACAGCAAGCAATCCACTTCGGCGTTGGCCAAGACATTGAATATTCCACTGCAGCAATTATTCGTGACACTGCGCGATTGCGGCTGGATTCGCAAGGTGGAAGACGGCTGGCTGTTGACTGCGAAGGGCGAGTTCGAGGGCGGCGAATACGTACACAGCAAGCGCTACGGCCGCTACATCGTGTGGCCGGATACGCTGGTCGAACATCCGTTGCTACGCGGCATCGAAAGTAATCGACTGGTAAATGCGACATCGATCGCACGTAAATATCAAATAACCGCGCGCGAAGTGCGGCGCGTGCTCGGCGAGCTCGGTTTATTGCAGCGTAATTTTAATGGCTGGGAGTTGACTCGCGATGGCGAACAGCTCGGTGGCATTCAAATCGACAGCGATAACGGCGACGGCGAAATAAGCTGGCCCGAGGCGCTGCTGGAAAATACTATCGTCACCGCGCAACTGGAATATGTACAACGGTTGTACGGTCATAGCGATGAACTCGATGGCGATCTGTTGAGCGCGATCAGCGAACTGGATGCGCTCGATGGTCATCGTTTTCGCAGCCGCGGCGAATGGTTGGTCTGCCACTGGTTATATTTTGCCGGTATTGCGCACGCCTGCCATCGCAAATTACCGCTGGCCGAGGAGTTTTTTGCGGATTTCTGGTTGCCGGAAGCGCAGTTGTACATCGAATACACCGGCGACGAGCACGATGCCGCTGAAATTTCCGCATCGATGGAGCGCATCGAAATTTATAAAAAAAATCACTGGCGCTTCATTGAAGTACAGGCCGAGCATCTAGCGCATCTGGACGATTTTTTAACGCGCAAATTGCACGAGATGGGCGTGCGGGTTTTTTGATTACGCCAACAACGCGTCGATTGCAGTCGCTAAATCAATATCGCGCTGGCTGATACCATCGGCATCGTGCGTAGTCAGCCATATTTCCAGGCGATTATAGACGTTGAACCATTCGGGATGATGATCGGCCTTTTCCGCCATTAGCGCCACCTGCGTCATAAAGCTGAATGTCGCCGAGAAGTTGACGAAGCGAATCGCGCGATAAAGTTTACCGTCGCGCAGCGTCCAGTCGGGCAGGGCCGCGAGTTGCTGTTGCAGTTCCGTATCGCTCAATTTTTTGATGGCCATCTTGTTCTCCTAAGAATTTATTGTCTCGCGCAGCCGGCGCTAAGTTTACTGTATTGCGTATTTATCGTTGCTTTAGTTGGAATTTGTTCGGCTAGTGTTTGTTTAGTTGGCACATCCAGCTGACGCCGGTTTAGTTAATGGGTGTTTGATTAGAGTTTATTTCTTTAACAACACGCCGCACTCGAGATGGTGCGTATACGGAAATTGATCGAACAGTGCCAATGCCGCAATGCGGTGGCTGGCTTGTTGTGAATTGG
>DATIED010000028.1:0-3275 GCA_035455965.1 Spongiibacteraceae bacterium | reverse complement strand
CCAGACCAGGTGGCTCGCGATCCGAAACAGCTCGCACAGCATGACGCGGATCACCTTCACGCGATCGGGTACCTCGAGGCCGGCCAGACGCTCGACCGCGAGCACGTACGGCAGGTTGTTCATCACGCCGCCGAGATAATCGATGCGGTCGGTGTAGGGAATAAAACTATGCCACGACTGGCGCTCGGCCATTTTTTCGGCACCGCGATGGTGGTAGCCGATATCGGGCACGCAATCGACGATCTCTTCGCCGTCGAGCTGCAACACTATCCGAAACGCGCCGTGTGCGCTCGGATGGTTGGGGCCCAAATTAAGAAACATGAAATCTTCATTGGTGGTGCCGCGTTTCATACCCCATTCCTCGGGGTTGAATAACAGCGACTCCTGCTCGGCATCCTGGCGCGCGGTGGTGAGCATGAACGGATCGAATTCGGTGGCGCGCGCCGGATAATCCTTGCGCAGCGGGTGGCCGGTCCAGGTGCGCGGCAGCATGATGCGCTGCAGATTCGGATGGCCCGTAAAAGTGATGCCGAATAAATCCCAAACTTCGCGCTCGTACCAGTTGGCATTCGGCCAGATCGACACCGCGCTCGGCATGCTCAGATCGTCGGCGGACAACGCCACTTTAATGCGGATATCGCTGTTGCGCTCGATCGATAACAGATGATAAAAAACAGTGAAGTCGGCAGCCGGCAGGCCGTGACGATGCTTGCGCATGCGCTCGTCCATGGCGCTGAGGTCGTACAGCATCACATACGGACGCGGCACGCCGCGCAGATATTTCAGCACTTCGATAAGTTGCGCGCGTGCCACCCATAAGGTCGGCACATCATCCTTGGTGGGCTGAAAGATAAACGCATCGTCGCCAAAACGCGCGGTCAGGTCGCGCACGATTTCATAATCGGCAGCGGGACCGGTGCTGGTTCCTGCGCGGGACAGAATCTGTATGTTAGAAGCGCTTTCAGCCATCGGTTCGTTGTTCGCTATATGGGGCGTCGTTGTTTTTTCTATGAGGTCGTAAATTAAGGCTTTAACCGCAAGCGTCAAATACGCTCTCGATCAAACCTGATCCGGCGAGCGCAAACTGGTTGCGATAATGCGCTCGTCGTTTTTTAAATCGCGCTGGGCCGGCATCTGTGCGCGATATACACCCTGATCGCCAACCACCCAGGACAACGGTCTGCGCTCCTTGCCGATCGAATCCTGCAACAACATCAAACCCTGCAAAAACGCCTCGGGGCGCGGTGGGCAGCCGGGAATATACACATCGACCGGCAAAAATTTATCGACGCCCTGCACCACCGAATAAATATCGTACATGCCGCCCGAATTGGCGCAGGCGCCCATCGAGATCACCCACTTCGGCTCCAGCAGTTGTTCGTATAAACGCTGTACCACCGGCGCCATTTTGATAAAGCAGGTACCGGCGATCACCATGAAGTCGGCCTGCCGCGGCGAGGCGCGAATAACCTCGGCGCCGAAACGCGCGACATCGTGCGGTGCGGTGAACGCGGTCGCCATTTCTACGTAACAGCAGGACAGACCGAAGTTGTATGGCCACAGCGAGTTTTTACGGCTCCAATTCACCATCGAGTGCATGGCGGTTTCGAGCTTGCCGACAAAAATATTTTTGTGCACCTGATCTTCGAGCGGATCGCGCACGGTCTCCCGTTTTTGCATCGGGTATTCCGCCGCATTCGGATCGATGCGGGTCAGCGTGTAATCCATCTTGTGGCCTCAGTGATTATGCTGGTGCTGCAGGTCTTGTCGTTGTTGCTGTGCCTGTACCTGTTGATCGTGGCGCTGACGCTCTTGCACTTCATGCGCACGCGCCGCGCGACGGCGCCGCGCCTCCGGCGCCCAATCCAATGCGCCGAGCCGCCACAGATAAACCAGGCCAACCAGCAACACGACGATAAATATGGTGACTTCTATGAGACCGGCCCAGCCACTTTCGCGCACCGATACCGCCCAGGCATACAAAAACAGCGCCTCGACATCGAAAATGACGAAGAACATAGCGACCAGATAAAATTTTGCGGAGAGACGCAGGCGGGCACTGCCAACCGAAACCACCCCGGATTCGAAGGGCTCGTTTTTGGCGCGACCCCAATCGCGGCCGCCTAACACATAGGACACGCCGAGCATGAGGGCGGAGAGGCCGATGACGGCCAACAAATAAACGGCGAATGACCAGTCGTAAGCAAGCGTTGCTACGGTCGACGACACGCTAGAGTCCCCTGAGCGAAGAAAAGGCGGTAGGTCGAGGCGTCGGAGGAGACGGCATTGCCTCATCTCTGCGCGGCGAGAATGATACGCCAGTCGCGCGCGCATTGTAAATTTCTCCATTAAAAATAATGAGATTTAATAGGTATCTGATGCCATTGCGCAGCACTTCAGCCGCACCCCTGACAATCGTTCTCATTCGGACAGGCGTCATAAATAATAAATATTGGAAGAGCGGGATCGCTTTAGCGAGACGATGATTAGATTCTATGGAGCGTGGGTTATCGATTAATCAATGGAGCAAGTATGGGGCAAAAGTTAATCGTTATGCGATTGCGCCGGAGACTACAGCAGGAGTTCGCCGACCCTCGCGCTCGATCATCGTGGGCAAATCGCTGCGCGATTTCGGAGAAGGAGGGATTGACTCGATCGCTTTGCGATCTCGCCCTGCGGGCGCCTTCGCTACGCTGCGGCGTCCAAAATCGCGTTGCGATTTGTATCGCCCCACTACCGTGTGGCGCTGTCTCCGCTTGCTACGCAAGCTCCGGCTCGAACAGCGAGGGTTCTCACCGTGCCCTCTCCGCCAAATAAAAAAGGCCCCTTAAAAGGGGCCTTTTTTATTTGGCGGAGAGGGAGGGATTCGAACCCTCGATAGGCTTGCACCTATGCCTGATTTCGAGTCAGGTACATTCAACCGCTCTGCCACCTCTCCAAAACTGTGACGCGGCTATCTGCCGTCGCGGGGCGCACATAATAATGAGCGAACACGCCGGACACAAGCACAACGATGCGAGCTGGGCAAACAATGATCAACCCGATACTGCCGCAACGACAAGTCGAACGCTCCGCCGGCCAAGCTCGTCACAAAATCGCACTTATTGGGGAACAGAGTAGCTGGATCGCAGTCATATTTTTGCAATCACAGCGATCAATAATCGAGTATCCGCCCAGCAGGCGCGGAGCGAATAATTAAGGAATACCTCTATGAAACAAGAAGTAGTAGCAGTCGATGTAAAAAACCTATGCAGCCGTAAACTGTGGGAGCTGGC
>DATIED010000027.1:0-3515 GCA_035455965.1 Spongiibacteraceae bacterium | reverse complement strand
AGCGCTCGATCAATGAACATATTAATTTAATGGGCGAGGATTTCGAGCGCAGCGCGCAAGTGCCGCCGGCGCCGCCCGGTTGGGTCGAGGCGGTGGATGCCATCGCCAAGTTGCAGGCCGAGAGCAATCCCGAGCCGGTCGGCCGGGTGCTACAGGATATTCATAATTCGGTGCAGGATCAGCAGCGCGAGGTGATGCGCGAATATCGGTGGGCGGTAAACGCGCGCCATAAAATTCTCGCCGATTTGCGCCCGTTGTGGAGCCGGGTCAGCAAGCAGGTCGCCACCGTTGGTCGCGATAGCCGCGATTTGCTGGCGCGAGTGCATCGTATAGATACGCAGATGGCGGCATTTCGCGAGTTGTGCGCGAACCGCGCCGATGTCCGCGTGGAATCGTTTTTGGCGCGTTGGCTGGTGGCGTTGGCGATGTCCGGGGTGGCGTTGGTGCTCGCCATTTTGAACGTGCGACTGCTGGCACTGCCGTTGAGCGGCTTGTTGGGCGGGCAGGGTGCGAGTGCGATGGTGATAGAACTCACCGCACTGGCGCTGACATTGGCGGTAATGACGGCGGCGTTGGTATTGAGCGAAGGTACGCAGATCAGTCGTCTGATGCCATTGATCGGCGGTCTGCCGCAGCGCACGCGTTGGGCAGTAATCTCATTGGCCAGCGTCCTGTTATTGCTGTTGGCCGGCGGCGAGGCATTATTATTAGCATCCGGCGCCGGGCTGCGCGGTAACGGCGCGCCGCTCCCGACCTTGGCAGCCTGGGGGTCGGCGAGTGCCGGAGTCGTCATTCCTCTGCTGTTAGCCGTATTGTCGCCCGCGTTGGAGTCATTGCTGGCGACCTCGCGACCGGTTCTGGCCAGTGCGACTATCGCCGCGCTAACAGCGAGCGGGCTATTGCTCCGTCTATTCGGTCGGCTATGGCTGGAGCTGGGGCGACTCAGCCATCAACTGTACGATCTGGTGTTGTTCATTCCGCTGGCAGTGGAACAGAGCTGGGCCGAGCGCCGCCGCGTCGCCAATCCGACCGCTGCAGCCGAAGAGTCGATCGGTGGTGCCAACATCAGCAAACTGCAATTCGGCAAGCGCTCGGGCGCAGCCGATTGATACGACCGCCGCAGCAATGTTCGTTACTGCGTAACTGCAAAGCTCCTCACATTTTTCGATCCTAGCGATTTTATCGCTCTATCGGACTTTCGATCTATCAGTCTATCGGTCGACCCTCAGTTGCATTGTCCCAGTAGTGCATCAATTGCCCCGCTTGACAGTTTCGGTCCCGGTCTTTAGCATCAAGTAGCATTACTTGATTAATTTTTCCGGCGCGAGACACCCTATGAATGTTGCTCAGAAACCCTCGTATGCGTTCCAGGCACAATTATTCAGCTCCAGTCTGGAGGAGTGGCAGAACAATATCTGGAAGCCGGCCATCGCGCAGGCGCCCGAGCGCCAGGAGCAATTCCTGACGCAATCGATGCGCTGGGAAGTCAAACCGTTATACACGCCGCTCGATCTCGAACAGATCGGCTTCGATTACCACGCCGATCTGGGTTTCCCCGGCGAAGCGCCGTATACGCGCGAAACGCGCCCGACCGGTTATCGCAGCAATTTATGGGCGATGACGCAGGTCACCGGTTTCGGCACCGGCGAGGATTCGGCCAAGCGCTGGGAATATATGCTCAGCCAGGGCCTCGATTCGTTGATTATCGAATTCGATCTGCCGACCACCAATGGCTACGATTCGGATCATCCGCTGGCGCGCGGCGAGGTGTGTCGCGCCGGCATGGCGCTCGATACGTTGCAGGATATGGAAGATGCGCTGAATTTTCCGCTCGATAAACTCAATAACATCATGTCGGTCTGCAACGCGCCGCAGCCGGTAAATCTGGCGATGCTGATCGTCGCGCTGCAGAAAAAAGGCAAGGATCTAAGCGCGATCCGCATGATGATGCCGAATGCGATCCTGATCGAATACACCTGTGTCGGCCGCTATATTTTTCCGCCCAAACACGGCCTGCGCATCGCCACCGATGTGATCGAATACGTGATTCGCAATCATCCGACCTGGGCGCCGCTGTCGGTAGTTGGCGCGCAGTTGTACGCGGCGCGTGGCAACCCGGTGCAAGAGATTGCCTTCTCGTTCACGATTGCGAAAGCGTACATCGATGCGCTGCTGGAGCGCGGTTTTACCATCGATGAAGTAGCGCCGTACGTCCGTCATATCACCGGCATCGACACCGATTTCTTCGAAGCGATCGCTAAATTGCGCGCCTACCGTAAAGTGTGGGGCCGTTTGATGAAAGAGCATTACGGCGCGCAAAAAGAAGCGAGCACGCGGCTGCAGTTGATGAGTTCACCCGGCACCATGGATATGACTTTGCAGCAACCGCTGAACAATATCGCGCGCCTCGGCATTCAGATGCTGGCGTGTGCGATGGCGGGCGGCGCCTACACCATCAATACGCCGTTGCACGACGAGGCGCATGCATTGCCGAGCGAGGAAGCGATCGCGATTGGCGCGAGCATTCATAATATCGTCGCGCATGAAAGCGGCGTCGCAAACACTATCGATCCGCTGGCAGGTTCGTACTTCGTCGAGTTTCTGACCAAGCGCATGGAAGATGAAGTATGGGAAGAGATCGAAAAAATCGATGCCATGGGCGGCGCTTTAGTGGCGATCGAAACCGGTTATTTTCAGCGCAAGCTGGCGGAAGAGCAGTGCGCGCGCAATCGCGCGCTGGAAACCGGCGAGCGAAAATTGGTCGGCGTAAATTATCTGGCGAAAGCGGATAAAAAGCGCGAAATCGAAATTTTCAAACTCGACGATGCCGCCGAGAAGCGCCAGTTGGAGCGCTTGCGTGTAGTGAAGGAAACCCGCGACAGCGCAGCGGTTAAAACTCATCTCGCAAATGTACGCGCCGCCTGTCGCGACGGCAGCAACCTGGTGCCGCCGATTCTCGAAGCGGTAAAAGTCTATGCCACGCTCGGCGAAATCTGCGGCGTGATGCGCGAAGAATTCGGCGAACACGATCCGAATGCATTAACTCCCGACATGTAACAACTGTTGTTAGTTGTTGGTTATTAGTTGTTAGTTAAAACCAGCAACTTAACCAGCAACGGCTAACAACTAATAACCAACAACTCACAACTAACAACTCACCTGGTCCCCGCATGCCCCCAATTCGTATTCTGTTAGCAAAGATGGGTCTCGATACCCATACCATCGGCATTACCGTGCTGGCCAAAGGTTTGCGCGATGCCGGTTTCGAAGTTATTTTTTCCGGCTTTAAGCAAACGCCTGAAGTCGTTGTTGCATCGGCATTGCAGGAGGATGTCGATGTGGTCGGGGTCAGCAGTTTATCCGGCGGCCATATGCGTTACATTCCGCATATGCTGGAACTGATGAAAGAGCACGGCATCGACGACAAAATTGTGTTGGTCGGCGGCGTAATTCCCGAAGAGGATATCGAATCGCTGCAGGCGCTCGGTGTCGATCGCGTGTTTACCATGGGCTCC
>DATIED010000026.1:0-9972 GCA_035455965.1 Spongiibacteraceae bacterium | reverse complement strand
GCAGCTCGGTATTGCCGGCAGCGGGCTCTATCCGCAATTACAGCAGGTTAATGGCAATGTGCTGCGCACCGGTCGCCGATCGGATGGCCCGGATATTAACCTGTCGAGTTACAGCATCGGTTTCGATGTCGCCTGGGAACTGGATTTCTGGGGCAAGTTCCGGCGCGGCATAGAAGCCGCCGATGCCAGTTATTTTGCCAGCATTGCCAGTTATGACGATTTGCAAGTGCTGGTCGCCGCACAGACGGCCACGCTTTACAGCACTATCCGCACCCTGGAGTTGCGTCTGCGCATTGCGCACGAGAACTCGACACTGCAACAACGCAGCCTGCAAATCACCGAACGATTGTTCAAAAGCGGCAATGAATCGGAGTTGGATTTACAACAGGCCCGCACCCAGTATTTGAGCACACTGGCCACTATTCCCGAGTTCGAAAGCAGCCTGCGCCAGACCCAAAACGCATTGAGTGTCCTGCTCGCCAGACCGCCCGGACCGCTACCGGAAATGGCAGCCGGGCATGAGCAAATCCCAATCGCGGAGCTCGCCATTATTGTCGACTTGCCGGCCGACTTGCTGCGTCGGCGTCCGGATGTACGGGCAGCTGAAATGTTGCTGGCCGCGCAGTCGGCCCTGATCGGTGTCAGCGAAGCGGATTTCTACCCCTCCATCGGGCTGATCGGTTCGGTTGGTCTGTCTGCCAATTCACTGGACTGGCCGGCGCGCACCAGAGACTGGGTGGTCGGCCCGACACTGTCGTGGAATGTATTTGACTGGGGCCGGCTGGAAAACCGCGTACTGGTCGAAGACGCACGGTTCCAGCAGCTGTATGAACAATACCAGGGCACGGTGCTGCGCGCCGCCCGCGAGCTGGACGATGCGGCCGTGAGCTTTGCCGAAGGGCGCCGCCAGGTCGACATCCTGCGCGATGCCGTGCAGGCTGCGCGCCGCTCGAACGATATCGCCACCATTCAGTACCGCGAAGGGCTGGTGGATTTCGAGCGCGTGCTCGACGCGCAGCGCAGCCTGTTCGGCCAGCAGGATCGGTTGGTGAACGCACAAGGGGCCGTTACGCAAAGCCTGATTGCGGTGTACAAAGCGCTTGGGGGCGGTTGGCAAACGGCGCGCAGCCAACCGCTGGTGACGGACGAAACCCGGGCCGCGATGGAACAGCGCAACGACTGGAGCACGCTTATCGACGCACCGTTGCCACCGCCGCCCGCATCGCCAGTCGCACCTCTAGAACCAACGACACCTGCAGAAAAACCGATCACTGTAGAGCAGCCATGAGCAGTAACAGGTCACGCATGAACAGAGGAACAGGCCATGAGCCAGACACAGCCAAGTAGCGCCGCCCCAGGGGCTGGCAGCCGCCGCGGTGGCATCATCATCGGCGCAGTGATAGTCCTCAGCCTGCTGCTCTACTTTGTTGGCGATCGCCTCACACCTTATAGTTCGCAGGCCCGCATCCAGGCCTTTGTGGTGCCTGTGGTCGCCGAAGTGGCCGGTAAATTCTCGCGGGTGTATATCCATAACAATGACGAAGTACAACCAGGGCAACCGCTATTCGATATCGATGCCCGACCTTACGACATCGCCTTACAGCGCGCCCGTGCCGACTACGCATCGGTGCGCAGCTCCGTCGGTGCTTCCGCTGCCGGGGTCGATGCCGCGCGAGCATCGCTACAGGCCGCCATCGCCAACCGCGACATGGCCGAGCGCGATGCGCAACGACAGGAAAACCTCTATCGGGAAGACCCGGGTGCGATTTCCGTGCGCCGCCTGGAGATTGCGCAATCCACCCGCGACGAAGCGCGCAGCAAGGCCCTGCGCGCCGCAGCCGACCTGCGCAAAGCACAGGAAGCTGCCGGCGAGAACGGCGAGAACAATACGGCGTTGCTGAGCGCACGCGCCGCGGTTGAAAAGGCCGAGCTCGACCTTTCGCATACCCATATAGCCGCCCCGGCGCGCGGCATTGTCACCGACCTGCAGACCGATATCGGCCATTTTGCCCAGCCCGGCGCACCGGTGATGACACTGATCGCGATGCACCATCTGTGGATCAGCGCCGACCTGACTGAAAACAATCTCGGCAATATCAATCCGGGCGACGCAGTCGCAATTGCGCTGGATATCATGCCCGGCACAGTGCTGAAGGGGCATGTGCGCAGCATCGGCGGCGGCGTTGCCGGCAATCAGCAATCCAAGCCCGGCACATTACCAACCGTCGACAACAATCGCGATTGGTTACGGCAGGCACAGCGCATCCCGGTGGCCATTGAATTCGATGCCGCAGAAATGCCGAAGCTGAAAAATTTGCGCATCGGTGGTCAGGCGGAGGTGCTTGTCTACACGGGCGACCATCTGTTGCTGAATGCACTGGGCGCCTTGTATATCCGTGTCATGAGCTGGCTGTCCTATCTCTATTAAGCCACTCCATAAAATCAAGCATCTGTTGAGCACACAATATGCATCGCAGCGACAAAGCCACCTTGCGACTCGCCGCCGGCCTTGGTCTCGCGGTGTTGGTGGCTTATGGCATGGGACTCACGGCGCCCTATGTCGTCTGTGTGATGGCAGTGCTGCTGCTCGCTAAACCGGGTCCCGCGCTGCCGCTCGGCAAGGGGCTGGTAGTAGCGTTGCTGTTCGGGATACTGGTGGCGTCGGGCGTGCTGATGGTGCCAGTGCTGGAGCACTATGCGATCAGCGGCGTACTGCTGACCGCTGTCATCCTCTTCAGACTGTTCTACAAGGGATTGCTCAACAGCACTCCGCTCACCACTGTGCTGGTCATGGCATTCACCCTGATGCCGGTGGCCGGCGTCCTCGAACAGGCCCTGGTCACCCAACTGGCGTTGTCTCTCGGCATGGGCGTGGCGGTCGGCACGGTGGTCAGCGTGCTGGCGAATGCATTTTTCCCCGATCCGCCCCTGCCGGCAGCGGCTACAGCTGGGGCCAACAAGGCGGCTATAACTGATGACGATGCCCTCTGGATTGCACTGCGGGCGACCCTGATTGTGACGCCGGTTTTCGTATTGGCACTGATCAACCCATCCGCCTACATGGCAGCGATCATGAAAACCGTCGCGCTTGGTCAGCAAGCCGGTGAAACCGATACCCGCTCCGCCGGTCGCGAACTGGTCGGCTCCACACTGACCGGAGCCGGCCTCGCTCTGGTCCTGTGGCTGGGACTGTCACTGTGGCCGAGTCTCTGGATGCTCACGTTGTGGCTGATGGCCGCCGCGCTATGGACCGGCGCCGCCATGACCGGTGCACGGCGCACACGCTATCGGCCATCATTCTGGAGTAATGTCTTGATCACCGCGCTAATCCTGTTCGGGCCGGCGATCGAAGACAGTGCCAGCGGCAAGAGCGTGCTCGAAGGTGCCATCATGCGCACCACGCTGTTTGTTATCGTCTCGTTTTACGCCTGGGGCACCATCTGGTTACTGGAACGCTGGCACGCCACGCGAGCACCGGAATTCCAGCCTGCCAATGAAGAGAACGGCATATGATTTTCCTTTCTGGTCGGCCTGCCTGTGATGCTGCTCTGCGCAGCTGAGCTGGTTTGTCAGGCCAGTCAATCCAGCTAACGCCGTGCACCAGCACATGCACTCGATTCAAACAACACATTCTCCGCCTAGGGATCTTCACCTACTCCGGATGCCGTGAACTCGATATGACGGTATAATCGCCGCCGCATTTTTATCCAGAGATTCCCAATCAATGTCCGCAAACCCGAAAGTCGGTTTCGTCAGTCTCGGTTGTCCGAAAGCGCTCGTCGATTCCGAGCGCATCCTCACGCAACTGCGGCTCGAGGGCTACGATATCGTGCCCACGTACCAGGATGCCGACGTGGTGGTGGTCAACACTTGTGGCTTTATCGATAGTGCAAAACAGGAATCGCTGGATGCCATCGGCGAGGCGATCAAAGAAAACGGCCGCGTCATCGTCACCGGTTGCATGGGCGCGGGCGCCGACGCGCAGCGCATCAAGGAAGTCCATCCGCAGGTACTGTCCATCTCCGGCGCAGCGCTGTACGAACCGGTGATGCAGGCGGTGCATGAACATTTGCCACCACAGCCGCAGGCGCACAACCCGCTTAT
Source organism: Spongiibacteraceae bacterium (assembly GCA_035455965.1). Classification (GTDB taxonomy): domain Bacteria; phylum Pseudomonadota; class Gammaproteobacteria; order Pseudomonadales; family CAMLJR01; genus CAMLJR01. The sequence continues at coordinate 5,868 of DATIED010000026.1, read as the reverse complement.
CGATTTAGTGCCGCCGCAGGGCATCAAGCTCACGCCGCGCCACTACGCCTACCTGAAGATTTCCGAAGGCTGTAACCACCGCTGCACGTTCTGCATCATTCCGTCGATGCGCGGCGATCTGGTCAGCCGTCCGATCGACGACGTGATGGCCGAGGCCGATCGCTTGGTGAAAGCCGGCGTGCGCGAACTGCTGGTGATCTCGCAGGACACCAGCGCCTATGGCGTCGATGTGAAATACCGCACCGGCCTCTGGGAAGGCCAGCCGATCAAGACCAAGATGCTGGATTTGTGCGAAGCGCTCGGCGAACTCGGCGTGTGGGTGCGATTACACTACGTGTATCCGTATCCGCACGTCGATGACGTAATTCCGTTAATGGCCGAAGGAAAAATTCTGCCGTACCTCGATATTCCGTTCCAGCACGCCAGCCCGCGCATCCTGAAGTTGATGAAGCGGCCGGCGCACCAGGAAAAAACGCTGGAGCGTATTAAACGCTGGCGCGAGATTTGTCCGGAGCTGACCATTCGCTCGACTTTTATTGTCGGCTTTCCCGGCGAGACCGAAGAAGACTTTCAAATGCTGCTGGACTGGCTGGCTGAAGCGCAACTCGATCGCGTCGGTTGCTTCGAATACTCGCCGGTCGAAAACGCGGCGGCGAATGAATTGCCCAACCATGTTCCCGACGATATTAAAAAAGATCGCTACGAGCGTTTTATGGCACTGCAACAGGAAATTAGCGCCGCGCGACTGCAGCGTAAAATCGGCACGCAGATGGAAGTACTGATCGATGAGGTCGTCGAGGAAGGCGCGGTGGCGCGCTCGTGGGCCGATGCGCCGGAGATCGATGGCCGTGTATTTATCGACCGCGAATATCTCGACGGCTTCGAGGGTTTGCAGCCCGGCGATTCGCTGCTGGTCGAAGTCATCGATGCCGACGAATACGATTTATGGGCGGTGCCGGCGCTGATCGATTGAGTTAGCCGCATGAATCTGATTCTGCTCGAGCCCCAGGATTATACGGCGCCGAATCGCGCCTACCTTCGCACCGCTCAAGAAAACAGTTCGACCAACGATGAACGCGCGCAGCATATTCGCGAAGTTCTACAAGCGAAAGCCGGCGATAATATTAAAGTCGGCAATGTTAACGGCCTGCTCGGCACGGCGGAAATTTTAACGATCGACGCCAACGGTGTCGCTCTGCATGTGACGCTGACACAGTCGCCGCCGGCTAAATTACCGCTCACGCTGATTCTCGCGTTACCGCGCCCGAAAGTTTTGCGCCGCATCCTGCGCAGCGTCGCCGAGCTCGGCGTGCGGGAGTTGATTTTACTCAACACGTATAAAGTCGAAAAAAGTTACTGGCAAAGTCCTGCGCTCGCACCGGAGCGGATTCGCGAATATTTTATCGAGGGCCTGCAACAGTCTCGCGACAGCGTGCTGCCGATCATTCGCTGCGAAAAACGTTTCAAGCCATTCGTTGAAGATCAGTTACCGGCAATCATCGATACCACCATCGCATTTGTTGCTCATCCCGGCGACGATATTGCTGCTTGTCCGTTGGCGCTCAATCAAGCCTGCACATTGGCGGTCGGCCCCGAGGGCGGATTTATTCCGTATGAAGTGGAAAAGCTACGGCAGGCAGGGCTCGAACAGATTCAGTTGGGCGAACGTATTCTGCGTGTCGAGAATGCAATGACAACGCTGATTGCACGATTATTTACTTAGAATAATTCGTGCGGCTTTTTCTCCTATTTTATGAATACCCCCATAAAACCGAACATCAAGATCGCATCCGCGCAGGAGAGCGGTAAGGGGTACTATTTTCTGGGCAGGCTGTGAAATAAATTTGCTTTATCGAGTCGTCATCCGTGGTTATACAGCTCCGAGCACGTCGGCTTTGACGTGCCTTTAGCAGCATTGCCTCCGCTGCCCTGAAAATAATACCCCTCACCGCTCTCGTCACGACCGAGTTAATTTCACCCACGCCAGGCTAACGAGCTCGCTACCCCCACTAAAACTTATTCGTTGGCAGTGTGCGTGGCGGTGCGCTGATCGACTGCTCTTTTCAGAACATTGGAAGCAAGCTAGTTATGACTCTGGAGCATCAGAGTCCGACCAAATAGAAAGATGCCAACGGGAAGGCGGCACTAAACAGACTTACATCAGAGAAGTTCTGAAAAGAGTATCGGTCGGCGCGCCCCCCAAAGAACGCAGCCCTCAGCTTTACCGTTTTCACAATGCGGCCAACCGCCAGCTACACTTGTCGACAACCAGCTTTAGTCTTCCGAATATAATTAGCTCAATGGAGATATCCATGGATCGCACAACGCAACTCGCCGCACTCATCGTCTCCGGCTATCTCTCGACCACAGCTATAGCGGCCAACTACTCCAGCACGGTTTTTTTCGGAGACAGCCTCACCGACGCCGGCACCTACGCATCGATTGTGCAGTCGGTGTATCCCGGCACCGGTAAATTCACTACCAATCCCGGGCCGGTTTGGTCGGAGGATTTAGCGGCGACGCTCGGCACGCAGGCGAAACCCGCGGTGGATGGCGGCACCAACTATGCTGCCGGTGGCGCCCGCGTCAGCAAAAATCCGGGCTTTCCCTATACCACCAGCTTTATCGCTGCAGCGCCCGCCATCCGCGATCAGATTTCATCTTACCTAACCAGCAACGGCGGACGCGCCGACGCCAACACATTGTTCAGTGTCTGGGCCGGCGCCAACGATTTATTTGCCTTGGAAGATCCTGCGGCGGGCACCGCCTATCTGGCCGATCCAATGCCGCAGGTAGCAGGCGAACTGGCGACGCAAATCGGCCGCTTAAAAAATGCTGGCGCACGCCAGGTTATCGTTTTTAATTTACCGGATATCGGCGCAACGCCGGGCAGTATTGCCGATGGCCCAAGCGCGGCGGCAGTCACGACGCAACATTCCGAGCAATACAATCGCGCGCTGTTCACGCAATTGAGCGCGCAGGGCATCAGTGTTATTCCTATCGATACGTTTAATTTATTGCGGATGGTGGTAACCGATCCCACGCGTTTCGGCTTCAGTAATTCCACGACGCCTGCCTGCGATTTGACGCAGGTGCCATCGTCGCTAGTCTGCAGCAGCGCGAATTATGCGGCCGGCAGCGACCAGAACCATGTGTTCGCCGATAACGATCACCCCAGTACTGCAGCGCACCGATTGTTGGCCCAATACGTGGTCAGCGTGCTCGCAGCGCCGCAACAAATCGCGGCATTGCCGGTCACTGCGGTTACCACCCGCGCCGCGCTGCACGATTTATTGCGCACGCAGCTATCCGCCGGCGCGTTGGCGCGCGAACAAAGCGGCCGTCATTTCTGGGTGGCCGCGCAGGGACAGACCGTCGATTACGATAGCTCGACGCTGGACCCGAACGCCGACAGCAGTAATTATCACTTTGCGCTGGGTATCGATGTTCCGTTCTCGGAACAACTGGTGCTCGGCGGCGCGCTGAACTTCGACCACAGCCATACCGATTTTGCCGCCAGCCGTGGCGATTTCGCGCAACGTGAGACGTCGCTAAGCATTTACGGGCGCTGGCACACCGAGCCTTGGTTTATCGACGCGGCGCTGAGCTACGGCGCGCTCGCCTACGATATCGATCGACGGGTGCCGCTCGGTTTATCCGCACTGCAGGCGCAGGGCGATACGCACGGGAGCAATTTTTCGCTGCAGCTCGAGGGCGGCTACGAATTTACCAGCGGTGCGATAACGCACGGCCCGTTCGTGGGCGCGGTGGCGCAGGAAGTGCGAATCGACGGCTTCGATGAAAGCGATGGTGAAGTAGCCAATCTCGGCTACGGCACGCAGCGCCGCCACTCGCTGGTCGGCAACGCCGGCTGGCAGCTGGCATACCGCGCCACGACCTGGTCGCCCTACGCACGTATCGGCATAGAGCATGAATTTGAGGATAGAGATCACAGCCTGACAGTGAGCGCGCTGTCGATACCGGAGGCCAGCGCTTTCAGTATGCCGGTCACCGATCCGCGCCATACGCGTTATCCGCTGCAAATCGGCGTCAGCGGCGAGTTGCCGCATCTGGCCGGATTTAATGTCGGCATTACGCACAGCATCGATCAGGATTATCAAAGCCGCACCAGCTTCTTCGGCGCCATTTCGACACGTTTTTAATAATAGTGCGACCAGGTCGCGCCTAACAAAACTAGTTAGGCGCGCCAATTGATCTTCGATAAAACCGATAATTCATCGATAAAAATGGGGCCTAAGCCCCAATTTTTTCATCATTAGTTACCCGCTTATTTCGCCGCCGGCTCCGGGTTCGGTTCCGCCAACTGCACCAGTTGCTTATCGAACAGGGCATCGGGCGGATTCAACACCACCGCGTCGTCGCTATTGAGTCCTTTGATCACTTCGACCTCGGTGCCGTAATCGCGGCCCAGTTCGATATTTTTCAGCGTTATGCGTTTGTCGGCACCAACGGTCGCAACCTGCAGACCCTCGGCGCGAAAAATCAGTGCATTGACGGGCAGGCGCAAACCGCGCGCGCCACCGAACTGCAAATGCACCTCGGCATACGAGCCCGCCAGCAATTCGCCACTGGCGTTATCCAATTCGATTTGCGCGAGTAAAGTCCGCGACGTCGGATCGATAGCATCGGCGGTGCGGGCCAATTTACCGCGATAGGCTTTACCGGGGCGATCCGCGAATTGCACATCGGCCGGCATACCGACTTTAATGAACGCCGCATAATTCTGCGGGGCTTGAATATATACGCGCAATTTATCGCTGGCCGCGATGCGAAATAACTCGCGGCCGGTACCGGCATCGACCAGCGCACCGATATCGATATTGCGCGCCGTGATCACGCCACTGAAGGGCGCCTCGATACGCTTGAAGCCCTGTAGTTCGCGCAGCCGCTGCGAATTAGCGCGCGCCGATTGCAGCGCCGATTGTTTAGCCGCGGCATCGCCGACTTTTTCATCGACATCCTGTTTCGATACCGAGTCAGTCGACAACATCTCGGTCCAGCGCTGCGCCGTGCTTTGCGCCAATCGATTGTTCGCTTCGGCGGAAGCGAGATCGGCCTGCGCCTGCAGCAATTGCTGATCGACTTCGGGCGCGTCGATTTCAGCAATAAGCTGGCCTTTTTTAACTTTCTCGCCGATATCGACCAGCCAGCGTTTTAGATAACCGCTGGTGCGTGCATAAATCGGCGCATCGGCGAACGCCTGCACATTGCCCGGTAAGATCACCTCTTCCGCCGCGTTATCCTGCGTCGGCTTAACGGTCGCGACGACCGCTATCGCCGCCTCGTCGGTGGCGCGCCGCAGTGCCGTCTGCGCTTGCATCCTTCCGGCGATGCCCAATAACACCGCCGCGACAATAACCACCGCGACGATAACGAAAGTTCGACGTTGACGCCGCGCTGCCTGTTGATTGGCTGTATTCATCACTCTAACGATTCTCTTTAATTGCGATAGGTGCGCCGCGGCGCGAGTAACAGGCACGGAAGATCACCGGCACGAAAAACAGCGTGGCGACGGTCGCGCTCAGCAAGCCGCCGATGACCGCACGCCCCAGCGGCGCGTTCTGCTCGCCGCCCTCGCCGAGCCCGAGCGCCATCGGCACCATACCGATAATCATTGCCAGCGCCGTCATCAATACCGGCCGGAAGCGCGTAAAGCCCGCCTCAAGCACCGCGAGAGTGGCATCGCCGACGGCATCCAGGCGCTCGTGCGCATAGCTGACGATCAAAATACTATTGGCGGTCGCCACCCCCATACACATAATCGCACCGGTCAGCGCCGGTACGCTCAAGCTGGTATGCGTTAAAAATAACATCCATACAATGCCGGCCAATGCAGCCGGCAATGCA
>DATIED010000025.1:0-2091 GCA_035455965.1 Spongiibacteraceae bacterium | reverse complement strand
TCGAAGGTTGCCAATGCCTCATGGCGGGCACTGATTTCGCGATAGGTGTTGTTGCGCAACAGCTCGAACAACTGCGCGATGTAATGCCACTGCTGCTCGGCGATTTCGATCAGCGAAAAATTACCGACCGGACCGTTGGGGCCGTTCAACATAAATAAATTCGGGAAGTCCGGAATCGAAATCGCCATATAGGCACTCGGACGTTTTTGCCAGACATCGTTGAGCTCGACACCGTTGCGGCCAATCACATTCATCGGCCGCATAAATTGATCGGCTTTAAAACCGGTGGCCAATACCAGCACATCGAATTCATGCAACCGGCCATCGCGGGTGCGCACGCCGCGCGGCTCGATACACTCGATGCCGTCGGTGACGACGCTGACATTCGGCCGCTGAATGGCCTGATAAAAGTCGGCGGAAAAAATCAGTCGCTTGCACGCCGCGCGGTAATGCGGGCGCAACTTCTCGCGCAATACGGGATCCTGGATACTGTTTTCCAGATTGGCGCGCACCGCCTCTTCAATTTGATGCATCTCGGGCGAATCGGGATTGGTGATGGCGCGCGAAAAGCCTTCGATAATTTCCTGCAGCGGCGCGTTGAATTGCGCTTCGTGCAGCAGTGCCGCATCGCCGCGAAACGCTGCCTTCTGCGCCTCGGTGTAAGCCGGGTTTTCGGTCGGCATAATCCACTGCGGCGTGCGCTGGAAATGCGTGAGCTGGCCGGCGCGCGTCGACAGCGCCGAGATAATCTGCACGCCGGTCGAGCCGGTGCCGATAATGCCGATGCGTTTACCGTCGAGCGGCACGCTATGATCCCAGCGCGCACTGTGAAATATCGCGCCGGCAAAACTGTCGATGCCATCGATCTGCGGATAATTCGGATGATGCAGCACGCCGGTCGCTGCGATCACCACATCGGCCCAATCCCTGGTACCGGCCCTGGTCTCAATCTGCCAGCGGCCATCGATATATTCGCAGCGCACGATTTCTTCATTGAAACGAATCAGCTTATCGACGCCGAACTGGCGCGTGACCTGCTCGAAATATTCCTGAATTTCCGGACCCGGCGCCAGATAGCGGCTCCAGTTCGCATTGGGCGCGAACGAATAGGTATACGAGTGCGCGGGCACATCGCAGGTGAGGCCGGGATAGGTATTCTCGCGCCAGGTGCCGCCGATCTTTGCGGCCTTTTCATAGATGGCAACATGGGCGAAGCCGGCTTCGCGCAGCTTGATGCCGCTGAGAATGCCGGCCATTCCCGCCCCGATCACAATAAATTTTAAATCGCGTTGCATCAGTCTGTCCTCGTTGGCCATTTGCTACGTAATAGCGCTCACAGTAGCGCGCCTTACGGGCTCGCTCATCCTTGGTATTCACTATAGACATTGGCGAAAACTGTGTTACCGCGGCCGTCGATGGGATTTGACGGCACGGCGCCACCGGCGTAAAAATGGCGGTACACCAATAGCGATGCTTACAGGGAGCGGCAAACATGAGCATAGCGGCAAAAAACAGTCTCGGGGTTTTCGCGGAATGCCCGCGTTGCCACCACGCGCTGCAGCACGGCTTTCAAGTGTGCACCAATTGCGGCCACACCGTCAGCGCCGCCGAACAGCAAGCGCTGCGCAATACACTTAAGAAAAATGTCTCGCTCAACTTCCTGCTTTTTGTCGCCACGCTGAGCATTGTTTTTGTCGGCATCTATAAATTTTACGGCTAGGCCACGAGCTACCCGTCAGACGCGCTCGGTGTCGGACGACCCGCGCGCGCAAGCCGATACCGCTTGTATCTATGGCCGTTTAATCCCACCGCCCTTTCAGTCGAGCCAATAGCGCGCGAATTGATTCAGCTCTGTCTCGTTTAAATCCGATACCGCCCAATAAATCATACTTTGACTGGACCAGTTGCATACGTGATAACCGGCACGCTGCTGGCAATGCGGGCTGGCAGCGCCCTGGCCGCCGCTATTGGGCCATACGAATAAATTGATCGGATGTTTATTGTGGTGATAAACCAACGCGGCGACGGTGCGCCCGGCCAGATAATCCAGGCGGCCACCGGTCAGCGGAAAACCATTGGCGACCAGATCGA
>DATIED010000024.1:0-2352 GCA_035455965.1 Spongiibacteraceae bacterium | reverse complement strand
AATGCAGCCACTGCAGCGGCCACAAAAGTCGCGACTGGGCTGATCGACCAGAGAAAGCCGCTGCCCACCGCGCCGAGCGCTGCGCCGCCGCCATAACAAACGCCGCTGTACAGCGCCATGCCCTGCCCTTCAAAACCGCCGGCGAACAGGCGTCGCACTAACTCCACCGCCACCGCGTGATAACTGGCGAATGTCGCGGCATGCAAACATTGCGCAAATAACAGCAACGCCAACGAATCGACGCAATAGGCAATGATTAGCCAGCGCAGCACCGCCAACAGCAAGCTGGCCAACAGAATATTTCGCAAACTGAACAACGCGTATAAGCGATGCATATTCATAAATAACACCACTTCTGCGATCACGCCTAGCGACCACAACAGGCCGGTTTGCGAACGCAAATAGCTGTGACTTTCCAGATAAACGCTGAAAAAGGTGTAGTACGGACCATGCGAAACCTGCAATAAAAAGCAACTGGCCAAAAAGGCCCAGGCCACCGGTTGACGCATAATCGCCCGCAGCGAACCACGCGCCTCCGCTTTAGCGACCCGCAACCGCGCCGGCTCGGCGACTAAAAAACTGCTGACGGCAATACCGATTAATAGCGCCAGCAAGATTGCCGGCAGATGGGCCAACGATGCGATCTGAAAGTAAAACCCGAGACCGGCAACAGCGACGATAAAACCGATCGAGCCCCATACGCGCACTAAGCTATAGCGCTCGAAAGCATTGCGCAGGTGGGCCAACGTCACCACCTCGAACTGCGACAACACTGCGTTCCAGAAAAAACTATAACCGGCGATGATCAGCAGCAGGGTAAAAAAATCGTTGCGAAAGAAAATAACCGCGAAAATAAACGTCGCCGCGACTGCCCCGCTGCGTATCACGCGCATGCGCGCCGCGCCGCGATCGGCCAGCCAACCCCATAAATGCGGCGCGAAAATTTTTGTACCCTGCATCGTGCCGGCCAACAATCCGATCGCTGCCGCACCGAAGCCGATATCCTTGAGATACAGCGGCCAGTAGGGTATCCACGCGCCATACAGGGCGAAGTAGAAAAAATAAAAGCTGGAGAGACGCCAGTATGGCAGCGCGGCGGCGGGCACTAGCTTGGCGGAGGGCACAGTCTTGGCGGCAGGCACTGGGCCGCCGCTCAGCAATGGCTCGGAACGATCGGCGTACCGGAGCGCACATCCGCATTTTGACCGCGATGGCGCAACAGGTGGTCCATCAACACGATGGCCAGCATCGCCTCGGCAATTGGCGTCGCGCGAATGCCGACACAGGGGTCGTGACGCCCGGTGGTGATCACCTCGACTGCGTTGCCGTCGATATCGATGCTGCGCCCCGGCGATAAAATACTCGAGGTCGGCTTCAACGCGATATGCGCAACGATATCCTGCCCGGAGGAAATACCGCCGAGCACGCCGCCGGCATTATTCGAGGTAAACCCCTTTGGAGTGATTTCGTCGCGATGCTCGCTACCGCGCTGCGCGATACAGTTAAAACCGGCGCCGATTTCCACGCCCTTTACCGCATTAATGCTCATCAGCGCATGGGCGATATCGGCATCGAGCCGATCGAATACCGGCTCGCCCAAACCGGGCTTGATGCCGCTCGCCACCACAGTTATTTTCGCGCCGATCGAATCGCCGTCTTTGCGCAGTTGCTGCATGAAGCTTTCCATCGCCTCGATCTTGCCGGCATCGGGACAGAAAAACGGATTGCTTTCGACGAACTCCCAATCGATGTTTTGATTGACCACCGGATCGATGGCGATCGGCCCGAGCTGCGACAAATAGCCCCGCACCGTAGCGCCGAAATTCTCGCGCAAATATTTTTTGGCGATGGCGCCGGCCGCCACCCGCATCGCGGTTTCGCGCGCCGACGAACGACCGCCGCCCCGATAATCGCGCACACCGTATTTTTGTTGATACGTGTAATCGGCATGCATCGGTCGAAAACTATGCATGATCTTCGAGTAATCTTTCGAGCGCTGATCGGTGTTTTCGATCAACAGACCGATCGGCGTGCCGGTGGTTTTACCCTCGAACACTCCCGATAAAATTTTTACCGCATCGTCTTCGCGGCGCTGCGTGGTGTAGCGCGAAGTGCCGGGTTTGCGGCGATCCAGATCGATTTGCAAATCCTCTTCGCACAATGCCATGCCGGGCGGGCAACCGTCGACAATACAGCCCAGCGCTGGACCGTGACTCTCGCCGAAGGTAGTGACGGTGAATAATTTGCCGATGCTATTGCCGGACATAATCAGTTCTCAAAAATTATTGTGCTGGCTCCCGCCGAGCAGGGAGAGTGCCGCGAAGGCAATAATTATACGTAAATCAGCGCTTA
>DATIED010000023.1:0-2102 GCA_035455965.1 Spongiibacteraceae bacterium | reverse complement strand
GGTCACTTGTCGAAAGCCGCCTACGAAATTTATCACCACGAAGCCATCGGCCGCGCCGTCGGCTTATCGGACGAGCAATTGCGCGCCGTCGCGCGCGGCCAGGCCGACACGTCATTAACAGCACCGCAGCAGGCGGTGATGTTTTTTACCGACGACACGGTATTAAATGTGCGCGCCAGCGATGCCAATCTGGCAGCCGTTAAACAATTCCTCAGCGATTCCGAATTGATCGATTTGATCATGCTGATCGGCTGCTACATGATGGTCGCGCGACTGCTGGAAACAACTGGCGTCGAGATCGATCAACTGCCGCTCACGCTACGCACACTGGCCAACGGTAAGGCCGATATTCCGCCGGCGCGCTGACATCGATGGCAGTGCCCGATCGATTATTATTCCCCGCGGTTGGTGGTATTATGCACGCCGCCGATTTTTTACTTTATTCACATGCAACGAGCCCACTATGAAGAACTATTTCCTGAACGACGAACAGCAAGCGGAACTGAATTTATTTATCGATAACGTCAACCGTTTCTGCGACGAGGAAATAGAGCCGCATTACGAGCAGTGGGAACATGCCGGCATCGTGCCGCGCGAATTGTTCAATAAGCTCGGCGAGGCCGGTATGTTATGCGTCGATGTCGCGGAAAATTACGGCGGCTACGGCGTGCCGGCGCGCTTCTCGTTCGCGATCGTCGAAACGCTCGGCTACCGCGGTTTCACCGGCTTCTGCGGCGGCCTGCAAGTACACAGCGATATCACGCCGATGTATTTGCGCAATTTCGGCACCGAAGAGCAGAAGCAGCACTGGCTGCCGCGCATGGTCAGCGGCGAAGTAGTCACCGCGATCGGCATGACCGAACCCGGTGCCGGTAGCGATTTAAAAAATATCCGCACCAATGCCCGCCGCGACGGCGACAGCTATGTCATCAATGGTGCGAAGATTTTTATCTCCAACGGCCAGCACGCCGACATGGTAGTACTCGCCGCGAAAACCGATCCGGCCGCCGGTGCGCGCGGCATCAGTTTATTTTTGCTCGACACCAAATTGCCCGGCTTTGCACGCGGCACCAACCTCGCTAAGATCGGCCAGAAATGTGCCGACACCTCGGAGATGTTCTTTAACGATTTACGCGTACCGACCGATGCCCTGCTCGGCGAGGAAGGCCAGGGCTTTACCATGATGATGAAGGAATTGCCGCGCGAGCGCTTGATTATCGCCGTGCTGGCACTCGGTGCCGCCAAGGGCGCATTGGCCCGCACCATCGATTACGTTACCGAGCGCAAAGCCTTCGGCTCGAGCGTCAGCCAATTTCAAAATACACGCTTTAAAATCGCCGAAATGCAAACGCATATTCTCGCCAACGAAGCATTCGTGCGCCATTGCATTCACGCCTACGAGCAAGGCGAATTAAGCCCGGAAATGGCGGCGTCGTTAAAATTGATCACTACCGAATTGCAATGCAATGTCACCGACGAATGCTTACAACTATTCGGCGGCTACGGTTACATGACCGAATACCCGATCTCGCGCTACTGGACCGACGCGCGCGTGCAACGTATCTACGGCGGCACTTCGGAAATCATGAAGGAAGTGATTGCGCGGCCGTTGTTGGGTCGCTGAGAGCGCCTCGCGATCATAACTGCACGAATTAGCGGATTACAGCGCCGTATTCTGCGACGACCGGGCCTGAATTTTTCAGCGCCCTACCGACCTAAGCTCCTCTGAGCGACAACGAGGTCGCTCAGATTCTCGCTACATATTCCTCCAAAGGTGCGTTTACGCGTCGCTGTCACGGGCGCTGAAAAATTCAGGCCCGGTCGCCGCCAATCGCAGTGATCCAAAGCAATGAAAAAATAGAAAATTAGCGCCGAGGTCTGAAGCGGCATCCGCTGTTATTTTTCAAAGGCCGGACGGCGGGGACTCGATGCCATTGGAGGAACCTCAGCGTCAGTCGGTGCCCCCCTTGCCGGGGGCACCGAGAGCTCACGCCGCCAAGGCCCTTGAAAAATAACAGCGGATGTCGCCTTGGCACGATCCTGCAACCAAACCTGCATTATTAGAAGCGAATTAAAACTTTCCCTTTATTTTTCCCACCGTG
>DATIED010000022.1:0-4361 GCA_035455965.1 Spongiibacteraceae bacterium | reverse complement strand
ACCGCGCCGACTTTCGGATCCTCAAACCAGCGCACTAAACTGGCGATGCAGTTTATGTCGAATTGCGTATCCGCATCGAGCGCCACCACGATCGCACCGACCGATATTTTCAAGCCTTCGTTGATCGCGCGCGCTTTACCGCCATTCGTTAAAGTCAGCAGGCGCACGCGCGTTGTGCCAGCGAAATGTTGCTGGACGATATCCGCCGTGCCATCGGTCGAGCCATCGTCGATGACGATGACCTCGAGATTCTCATAGGAAGAGTCGAGAATGCGTTGCACCGATGCCGCGATCACCTTGCTTTCATTAAAAGCCGGAATCAATACCGAAACCAACTCATTGCTGTGCGCACCGATCGCCGACTCCGCCGCGCGATGGCGCCAGCGCTGCCACAGACCGAGGCTACACAATATCAATAGCCGCAATAAACCGAGACCGATCGCCAGAATAAATAAACCGGTCAATACATGCCCGAGCCAACCGATAATAAAAAACACCATGCGAGCCGCCGACTGCGTCACGCGCTCTCCGCTGACCGGTGGCATCGCCTGATCGCGCGTCAAACCGGCCAGTGCAGAGACCGGCACCAACTCGTAGCCGCGCGCGCGCAATTCATCGATCAACAGCGGCAGTGCAGCCACGGTTTGCGCGCGATCGCCGCCGGCATCGTGCAGCAATACAATCTGGCCGCGCGTCTCGGGATTTTTGTCGGCTATTTGTTCGAGCACGCGCTGCACGATAGTCGCCGCTGGCGGCCGCTGCCAATCGTCCGGATCGACGCGCAACCCCACCGTGATATAGCCCATCGCCTGCGCGCGCTCGACCGGAATCAATTCGTCGGCGGTGGTAGGTTCCGCATCGCCGAAATACGGCGGTCGCACGAAGCGCATCGAATGTCCGGTGACGGCCTCGAATAAACGCTGCGTCGCATTCAATTCGATCTCGGTGAGTTCGTGCGGACTTTCGCCGAGATTCGGGTGCGTAAAAGTATGATTGCCGACATCGTGCCCCTCGGCATAAACGCGCTGCAGCAAGTTCGGATACGACTCGCCGTTCTCGCCGATGATAAAAAAGGTCGCGCGCACATTTTTCTGTTTGAGAATATCGAGAATTTGCGGCGTCCAGATCGGATCGGGACCGTCGTCAAAGGTCAACGCGATTTTATTCGGCACCATGCCGAGCCGCCGAATCACATAACTGGACGGCGTTCGCGTGTAGGTTTGCGTGGTAATCAAGCCGTTTGCATCCACTCCAAACGTACGCGCGCCTGCGTTCGGTTTGGAAGCAATTCGCAAAATTTCGCCGCTACCTTCCATTTCGATGTCGCTACCCATCGCGATATCTTTGAGCGCGGCCGGGGCGGATAAACCGTACGGCTGACCGAGCACCGCAGCGATCGATGGATCCTCGGAGCCCAGCCGCCACAGCGCGTAACCGGCTGGCCGATAATTATCGGCGACGTGTATTTGATTAAATGCGGTGATGCCGTCGAGAAACCAAACGCGATGTTGACTGCCATCTTCCTCCTCATACGAATAGCGCGGATTTAGCGTCTCCGGATCGAATTCGATAGTCGCTTCCGATTCGCGCGCCGTCAGCAGCGCCTCTTGAAAAGTGATGTCGTCCGCGCCGTTGCCGTGGCGCCAATCGAAACCGTAGTTGCCGATACAAATAATCGTTTTATGCGGATCCAGCGTGCGCAGGCGTTTTGCCAGTGTTTTTTCGAACCAGGCCTGGCTGGCGATGCTGCCCGCAGCGCCCTCTTCCCAATGTTCGTCATACGCCATCAACATCAGATAATCGGTGACCGCCGCATAACTTGCGTAATCCCAATCGGCATCGTCGAAGGGCACCGCTATCGCCAGCGTCAAGCGATGCGGTGCAAAGCTGGCTTTTATTTCCGCGAGAAATTGCAGCATATTTTTATGCGCGCTTTTCGGCACGCTTTCGAAATCGATAACCAGACCTTGCAAATGATTATCGAGCAGCACCGTCATGACCTGCTGCAAACGCTGCGCGCGCAATTGCGGATCGGCCAGCATATGCGCGAGCCCGGCGCTATTCCAGGTGCCATCCTGTGCGTTTTGCCACATCGGCAATATCGATACGTCCGGCTTGGTTCTGCGCATTAAATCGAGTGCTTTGCGATCGATGTCGATCTGCACATCCATCGCAGCACTTTTTGAATTGAGCCAACTCGGCACCACCCAATCGAGTTGCGGCAACAGACGCTTCAGCGAGGGATAACTGTTGTCGTCCCAATTGACATAAAAACCGATCGCCAGCGGTTTATCCTGCGTCGGCAGATTGGCGGTGTCGCGGCCATGCACGGCGGCCACCGGCATGGTCGTCGGATCGCTCGAGCGCGGCACGCCACGCTGATGCGCCTTTACCGTTTTGGCGAGCTGTTTAGCGCTCGGCAACAATTGCGGCGCGCCGACTTTTTCATATGGAATGGCGCGCAAATGCCGATCGCCCAGAATCGGCAGCGGCGCCAGCGACTGCACGGTCAAAATCGTTGCGACGAACGCCAGCACGATTACGGTGGTGACGATAGCGAAAACCCACCCAAGCTGCGATAAACCGCGCGCGCGGCGACCGGAGGGGTCGTGAAAAATGGATTTGTGTCCCATTTATTTAACATCCATTTTCAAATTTAAAACGTAGCTACCCGGTAAATGCCGTCCATGTAAGTCATCGGCATAAGTGGGCTCGATATAGAATTGCATCGGCCAGCCGCAACGGCGCGTAATTTGAACCCACACGCTACGACAAAGCAATTGGATTTAAATTCTAAACTATCTGGAGGCGATAATCGGTGCAGAAGTCTAAACGTTTTGGACTGGCGGTGGTGGTACTGTTCTTCTTGGGCGGCTGATCGCGCAAGTATTCTTAATCGTCGATATTTGGTGGAGCACTCGTCCCGATTGAACTCGCCCCGATTGAACTCTCTGCAATTGAACTATTTGTAACTGAACTCTTTGCAACTGGAAAGGGGCGATAAAAGCACGCTATGCAATCCGCAAAAAAAAACACCGCGCTGATTGCTCTGCGCGGTGTCCTTTAACACGTAGTCTGACGATAGACTACCCGATCATTTTTTTGCACCCGCCATCAGGAACTTGTCCATTTCGCGCGCGGCACGGCGTCCCTCGTCGATCGCCCAAACCACCAGCGACTGACCGCGACGGCAGTCGCCGGCTGCGAACACGCCTTCCACATTGGTCGCAAACTTATCGTACTGCGCCTTGTAGTTGGAGCGCTCGTCGGTCTCGACGCCGAGTGCCTTGTTGACGTACTGCTCCGGGCCTAAGAAGCCCATGGATAACAGAATCAGTTCGGCTTCCCAAACTTTTTCCGAGCCGGCAATTTCTTTCATGTTGAATTTGCCGCCCTCGTTAACCCACTCGACATTAATGGTTTTAATGCCTTTCAGATTACCGTTTTCGTCGCCGATAAAACCTTTACTGAGGATGCAATATTCGCGCGGATCCTTGCCGAATTTATGCTCGGACTCGGAGTGACCGTAATCGACGCGGAATATCTTCGGCCAAAGCGGCCAGGGATTATCCGGCGCGCGATCCTCCGGCGGTTGCGGCAACAATTCGAAGTTGACGACATTTTTAGCGCCGTGCCGAATCGAAGTGCCGATACAGTCGGTGCCGGTATCGCCGCCGCCGATGACGATGACATTCTTGCCCTTGGCGGAAATATAATTGTTGTCTTCGAGATTGGAGTCGAGCAGGCTTTTGGTATTGGCGCGCAAAAACTCCATCGCCAGATGAATACCTTTCAGCTGGCGGTTTTCGATCGGCAAATCGCGGCCGTTGGTGGCGCCGGTGGTCAACAATACCGCATCGTTTTCCCGTTGCAGTTTTGCCGGATCGACAGCGTTGGGACCCTGGCCGCCGACATCCGCGTTAACGATAAATTCCACGCCTTCCTGTTTCAGCAAATCGATGCGGCGCTGCACGACATCCTTGCCCAATTTCATATTGGGAATGCCGTACATCAACAGACCGCCGATGCGATCCGCGCGCTCGTAAACGGTAACCTTGTGGCCGGCTTTGTTCAATTCTGCCGCAGCGGCCAAACCGGACGGGCCGGAGCCGACTACTGCAACTTTTTTCCCGGTGCGCACAGCCGGCGGTTGCGCTACCACCCAACCCTCTTTAAAGCCGCGATCGATGATGGCGTATTCGATATTTTTGATCGTCACCGGCTTATCGACGGAGCCCAATACGCAAGAACCCTCGCAGGGCGCCGGACAAACGCGGCCGGTGAATTCGGGGAAATTATTGGTGGCGTGCAAACGATCCAGCGCATCCTGCCAGCGATCCTGATAAATCAGATCGTTCCAC
>DATIED010000021.1:0-7410 GCA_035455965.1 Spongiibacteraceae bacterium | reverse complement strand
AATTTCGGCACTATATAAAGTTTTGATGCGGCTTCATCGGCAGCGAAGAAAACATCTTTATTTTCTTTTATTGTTTTTTCTATCCCCACAATCAATCTTCGTTGGCAACGCGCGTGACGGCATGTCGACCGATTGCTCTTTTCAGAACACCGGAAGCTCAGGTGTTTATTTCTCCGTGACAACTGAGTCCTGCCAATGCGAAAGAAGCCAACGGGAAGGCGGCAGAGGAGTTATGTTTCCAAAGAAGTTCTAAAAAGAGTAATGGTCGACGTGCTAATCTACGGACTAAGAACCATTCATGCAATGCTGGTTGCAGCCGTAGGGTGGATCATTCGATCGGCCATGGGTTCGCGGTCTCTCGCGAGGTGGTAACCACGGCGGATCGAATGATCCGCCCTACGGGGTGGTTGTGGCGTCGGTCGTGCAGGCCGAATTTATTAATGCAGGTTTTCGTGACCGAGTAATTCGCGGTACTGCTTCGGATACAAACCGGTCCAACCTTTAACGGCGCGCGCCAATGCGCTGGCATCGGAAAAACCGCCGCGCTGAGTGATTTCGGCGATTGAGGTATGTGGGATTTTTAAAAGTTTCAACACCACCTCGCGGCGAATATCCTCCTTAATCTGCCGGTAACTGGTGCCTTCCTCCTCGAGGCGACGGCGCAACGTCTGGCTGCTTAAGCAGAACTCCCTGGCGATATCCTCCATCGCCAAAAATTGCCGGCTGTCTTGGAAAGTATTTTTCAAACGATTTAACAAGCGCTGTTTCAGTTGATTATTTACGCCGGGAACAATGCCGAAATCCAGGCTGCGCACGATCACAAAATCAGCGACATCGCTGGCCTTTCTAATCACCGGTTTTTCGAGAAAACGTTTATCGAAATAAAAGCGCGTCGATGGCTGCTCGAATTTACATGTCCCCGGAAATGCCTCATCGTATTCTTCGATCGCCACCGCTGGTGCATGCGGAAACTCGAAACCCAGGCAACGGATATTTTCGCCGATCAACCAACTCGATATGCCCCACCAAACGAATGGCCACCATTCGTTTAAAAAATTGTAGCGATCGAGTTCGGGAGCGCTGAGTTGTACCTCGATATAAGCGGAGTTGCCGTTGCTGTGCAGCGAGAAATCGATGTCATTCGATAAAATACCGTAAAAGCGAAACGCTTTGCTGAGCGAATCGGCCAGCGTCGCGCCCGATGTCGCGAGGTCCAGCATCAGTTCGAACGAGCCGAGCTTGCAGCCCGATTGCGTCAGTCCACAGAACTCGTCCCGCATCATCAATTTGACGTGGCGCGATAACTGCGCCAGCTCGGTGGCGCTGTAACTCTGCTGACTGCGCTGCGCGAGCGGAGCAATGCCGCTGGCCTTGTGAATGGTATTAACATCGATGCCGTGAGCAGTGGCAGTGTGAATGAGCACTTGTGCAAAGCGATTAGCTAACTGTGAGACGGCCACGTTTTACTCTCCGCTACTGTTACCACGATTGGACGCAATTTATAGCTATATTGCCGCGCGCTTTATCGATCTGCCGGCTGCGCGAACATTCTGGTGCGTCCTTGCGCTGCGATTGGCCGCCATTGTAATACCCGTTCTTAGCGTCGCGTCAATATAGGCAGTTGCCGCACTTCATAGATAGTTGGCGGGAATCGCAAATAGTTGTCGGGGATCACAAATAGTTGTCAGGGATCGCGGACGCATCAAAACCACTCTTTATGTCACTTTGAGTAATGAAGCTGGCAGATTGCGTTATGGGCAATGAGGATTTTGCGGCATAGAATAACTGCCATAACGTTAAAGCGACTTTTTCATTACCAGAAATTAATCTACCCGGAGGTTGTGCCATGGCTACTGCACCAGCGACTAAAGAGCGGCTTATTTCAGTCGATTCGCACGTTCATTTTACCGACGAATGGGTCAAGGCGCGCCTATCCAGCAAGATGCAGGCAGTGTGGGACGAGGCGAAGGTCAAGTATGCCAAATTCGAAGAGACCGAATTGCGACATGGCCAGAAAAACCTCGAACTCGAAGACTTCGTCGACCCCGAAGCGGCGATGGACCCAGGCCACTTCGAGCCGCACGCCAAGCTGGCAGCGATGGACCGCGACGGCGTTGAGGCGGAGGTGATATTCCCGGAGGTCGGTGGCGCGAAAATTTGCACGCCGAAATTCATGGGCGACAATTGGCGCGAAGTATTCAAAGGTTACAACGACGGCATGGCCGATTTCGCTGCGGTCGATCCGCTGCGCTTGTTAACCGCCTATCAATTGCCGTTGTACGATATCGATTTCGCGGTCAGCGAAGTCAAGCGCCTGGCTCAGCGCGGTGCGCGTTGCGTGCAATTGCCACCGTTCCCGACCGAGCTGGGACTGCCGGATTTCAACGACGCGCGCTACACCCCGCTATGGTCGCTGCTCGAAGAGACCGGCATCACAGTATTGAATCACCTCGATTTGAAGCAATCGCTGTGGGAAGTATTTCGCCGCGATCCAACGCCGCAGAAAGGTATTTTTACCGCGCTGCCGTCGATTCAATTGGCCGAGACGATTGCGTTCTGGATTCTGACCGGCACTCTGGAAAAACATCCGCGCCTGAAAATCATGTTCGTCGAGCCCGGTCTTGGCTGGCTGCCGTGGTTCTTTGAATCGGTACTCGATGCGCGCATGCATCAGCACTACGAATTCCCCGGCGTGAAAATGCTGCCGAGCGAATATTTCAAACGCCAGATGGGCGCCACCTTTATGTACGAGCCGCAGGGTTTGGCGGCGGCGTATAAATTCTTCGGCCCCGATTGTCTGTACTGGTCGACCGATTTCCCGCATCCGGCGACCTGCTGGCCGAACTCGCAGGAACAGGTGAAACGGCAATTCGCGGAAGCGGGTATTCCCGAAGTCGATCGCCGCAAAATTATTTGCGACAACGGCCTGCGTCTATTCGGTCTGTAATTTCCTGGCGGCGATTGCCATAGGCATCGATAACTTAAGGCAGCGCCGACCACTTATTTAAACGCGCCTCGATATCGGCAGCGCATCGCATTCGCGGCGCGCGGGCGACGCTCGCGCAAAATATCGAGACGCGTAATAGTTTTGCCAGCAGCAGTTTTCCAGAAATAGTGACCAACAATTAGAGATAACCAGATAGCGATAGCGAGGTAGATATGGCCGGTGTGCTCGATGGTCTGCGGGTATTGGATTTGTCGTGGGGTATCGCCGGTCCGATGACGGCGATGTTGCTGGCCGATAATGGCGCTGACGTGATTAAAGTCGAGCCGCCCGGCGGCGATCCGTTTCGCAGCCAACTCGGTTACAAAGTGTGGCAGCGCGGTAAGCGCAGCGCCATTCTCGATTTAAAAAACACGACCGACAAAGCGACATTTTTAACGCTGGTAAAGCACGCCGATATTCTGGTGGAAAGTTTTACGCCCGGCGTTACCAAGCGGCTCGGTATCGATTTCGAAACCCTGCACGCGTTGAATCCGCGTTTGATTTATTGTTCGATCACCGCCTATGGCCGCGACAATAAACATTCGCAGCGGCCCGGTTACGATGCTTTGGTGGCGGCGCGCGCCGGCGTGCAATGGGAACAGCGCGGCTGGCCGGAAGGTGCGATCAACCATATCTGCAAACGTCCCGATCCCTATCCCGATCTGGAAGTGGATTATACTTTGGTGCAGGGCGCGCCGCGTCCCGGACCCTTGTTTTCGGCATCGCATTGGCCGAGCCTCGGTGCATTTTTCTCCGCTTCGACCGGGCTTAGCGCAGCGCTGTATGCACGCTCGAAGACGGACCGGGGTCAGTGGGTCGAAACCAGTTTGTTGCAGGGCGCACTGGCGAGCATGGGCGGCATTGGGCAGCGCGTCGAAAATCCCGATGTACCGATGTTCGATACCTGGGTACTCGGCAACAAATCCTCGAAGGGGCACTTTCAATGCGCCGACGGTAACTGGATTCAAAACTGGGTACCGAATCCGCGGTTTATCATGACTGCCGCTGCCGGCGACAGCATGAATTCAAGTCCCGATCTGACCGTACAAAACGATCCTGATCGTTTCGGTATGGGGCCCGAAGAAATTTTTGTGATGACGCACTATCAGCCGATTCTCGCCGAGCATGTGAAAAAATTCAGCGCGCAGCAGTGGGTCGAAGCGGCTGCGGTGGCGGGTATGACGATCCAGGCGATACGTTCGCCCGAGGCTGCATTGGCCGATCCGTTGTTTGTCGAGGATGGCTGCGTCACCGAGATTGACGATCCCGAACTTGGGCCTATTCGCCAGGTTGGTATCACTTATAAATTACAAAAAAATCCCACCGCAATTACGCGTCCGGCGCCGCGTTGCGGCGAGCATACCGATGCCGTAAAAGCCGAGGCGGCGCTGCTGCGGGATAAACCCGTTGCTGTCGCTACCGGCGGCAAGAAGTTAAAGCGACCGCTGGAAGGTATTCGCGTTATCGATTTCGGTTTGGCGATCGCCGGCCCGTTCGGCACGCAGCTATTATCGGATCTCGGCGCCGACGTCATTAAAATCAACGCGCTGTACGATACCTACTGGCACAGCAATCACATCGCCTACACGGCCAATCACGGCAAGCGCAGTCTCGCGCTGAATATGAAAGATCCGCGCGCCATGCAAATCGTGCTGGAGCTGGTAAAAACCGCCGACGTAATTCAACACAATATGCGTTACGACGCCGCCGAGCGCCTCGGCATCGATTACAACAGCTTGAAAAAAGTAAATCCGCAAATAGTGTATTGCCACACCCGCGGTTTTGAAACCGGTTATCGCCAGGGCCTGCCCGGCAACGATCAAACCGGTGCCTGCCTGACTGGTATTCAATATGAAGATGGCGGCATGGCGAATGGCGGCAAGCCGATTTGGTCGTTCACATCGTTCGGCGATACCGGCAATGGCTTTCTATCGGCGGTGGCGATCATGCAGGCGCTGTACCACCGCGAGAAAACCGGCGCAGGACAATTTTGCGATACCTCGATCGTCAACGCCGGTCTGTTAAATACTTCGTATGCGGTGGCGCGCGCCAACGGCAGCGGCTTTGAGCGACCACGCCTGGATGCAATGCAACTCGGCTTCAACGCGCTGACGCGTTTGTACGAAACCCAACAGGGCTGGTTGTGCCTGGTGGTGGCGACCGAGGAGCAGTGGGATCGCTTATGCGTGGCGCTGGCCATCGAGGGTTTGAATGCCGATGCACGTTTCGCCGACGCCGCCGCACGCGAATTAAACGATGCCGCATTGGCCGACCGCCTGGCGCTGGTATTTTCGTACCGCTCCGCCGCGCATTGGTTCGCGCTGCTGGATGGCGCCGGCGTGCCGTGTGAAATCTCCGACGATAAATTCACGCTCGGCATGCACGACGATACCGAATTTAAAGAGCGCGGCTGGGTGGCATCGTATCCGCATCCGGTGGTTGGCAAGCTCGATCAGATTGGTCTGTTGTTCGACCTGTCGGAGACACCCGGCAAAGTGCAGGGGCCGCCGTTAATGGTGGGTCAGCACACGCGCGAAATCATGCGCAGCCTCGACTACACCGATGCCGATATCAGCGCCGCTTGCGAAGCCGGGTATGTCTTGGAGTGGGGCAACTGATTTTTCTCTCGTCTCCCCTGCTGCGCAGGAGAGGCGAGTCAGCGCTCTATCTTGCCTCCCCTGTTTTATAGGGGAGGTGCCGCGCAAGCGGCGGAGCGGTGGGTTCTGCGTTCAGAGTGTTTTTAGCGAGGTGAATCATGCGCGATCAGGATTTTTTTTGGGAAGGCGTTAAAGAGGGCCGGTTGCTGATTCAGCAGTGCAGCGACTGCAGTGCATTGCGGCAGCCGCCCGGACCGATGTGTCCGCATTGCCAATCGCTGCAATGGCACGCCAAACAAGCTTCGGGGCGCGGCACGGTGTATTCGTGGATCGTATCGAGACATCCCACCGAGCTCGATGCCAATCCGCGCATTGTGGCGTTGATCGATCTGGAAGAGGGCGTGCGCATGGTGTCGAATTTACGCGGTGTCGAATTATCGGCGGTGCGCGAAGCATTGCCGGTCGAAGTGTTTTTCGACACGGATTACGGTCTGCCGCAATTCCAGCCGCTGGAGCACAATTGGAAGGAGCGCAACTGATGATTCCATTAAACGACACCGCTATCGTTGGCATCGGTCAAACCGAATTTTCGAAGCGCTCGGGCCGCAGCGAATTGCAATTGGCCGCCGAGGCGAGCAACGCCGCATTGCACGATGCCGGTTTAAGTCCTGCCGATATCGACGGCATGGTTACGTTTACGCTCGATAACAACGATGAGTTGGCCTTGCAGCGCTGTTTGGGAATAGAGCGCCTGACGTGGACGGCGCGCGGCCCATTCGGCGGCGGGGCCGCCAGTGCCACGGTGCAAATGGCCGCCGCTGCGGTGGCGTCGGGCGCCGCCAAAGCGGTGTTGGTGTATCGCGCGTTCAACGAGCGCTCCGGTCAACGCTTCGGCCAGCCGGGCGGTTACGGTATTCAATTTCCGGATATTCATTTTTCGTTCGGCCTCGATACGCCGGCAAAAATTTATTCGCTGTGGTATCAGCGCTACATGCACAAGTACGGCGTCACCAATGAGGATTTGGGGCGCTATGTGGTCATTGCGCGCGCGCACGCGGCCACCAATCCTGCAGCCTGGTATTACGAAAAGCCGATTACGCTGGAGGATCATCAGCGCTCGCGCTGGATTGTCGAGCCGATGCTGCGATTGCTCGATTGCTGCCAGGAGAGCGATGGCGGGGTGGCGTTTATCGTCACCAGCGCCGAGCGCGCCAGGGATCTGCGTCAACCCGGCGTGCGCATCGAAGCGGCGGCGCAATCGCATCTGCTCGGCGGCGATATCATGTTCGATTACTACCGCAAGGATCTCGCCGATTTCGCAGAGTTGCAGGATATTTCGCAGCAGTTATGGCATCAATCGGGTTTGACACCGGACGATATCGATGTGGCGATGTTGTATGAAAATTTCAGCCCGGTGGTATTTATGTCGCTGGAGGGACATGGTTTTTGTAAGCCCGGCGAGGCGAAGGATTTTATCAAAGATGGTCATATTTGTTTGGACGGCAAATTGCCGGTGAATACCAACGGCGGTCTGCTCGGCGAGGGTTATATCCACGGCGTCAACAATGTACTCGAAGGCGTGCGACAGGTGCGCGGCACTGCTGCGAATCAGATAGCGGGTGCGGAGCATGTGTTGGTATCGGCGGGGCGCAGTGCCGCAATTCTAGGCAAACTGTAAGTTTGCCTGGAATTGGTTGTTGGCTGTTCGTTATCAGTTGTTAGTTAAATGAGACGACGTTGGCGCAGTGGTGCTCTCTATTTCTTGGCCACGCAACGACATGCATCCTTGCATAGGCTCGGGTGTCGCCATCCATTGCGCCACACGGT
>DATIED010000020.1:0-4158 GCA_035455965.1 Spongiibacteraceae bacterium | reverse complement strand
ATAATGCGTTTCGCTAATCCCATTTCATTACATCTCTACGTGAATGGCGGCGACCACGGCACAGGCTTTGGCGCGTGCCGCCTCGATGGTTTCGGCGCGTGCTAGGCCGACGCCCAGGCGCCGTTGGCCGCGAACTTCAGGTTTGCCGAACAAGCGTAACGCGGTATCCGGTTGTTGCAGCGCAGTCGCCAGATTATGGAACTGCACTCTATCGGAGTCGCCCTCGACCAGCAGCGCACAAGAGGCGGATGGGCCGAGTTGTCGAATGACCGGAATCGGCAATCCCAGAATAGCGCGTACATGCAATGCGAATTCGGACAGGTCCTGCGATATTAAAGTAACCAGACCGGTGTCGTGCGGGCGTGGCGAGACTTCGCTGAAAATTACCCGATCGCCGCATACGAATAATTCCACGCCGAATAACCCGCTGCCTCCTAACGCATCGGTTATGGCGCGCGCCATGTCCTGCGCGGCTTGCAATGCGACGGCCGACATCGGTTGCGGCTGCCACGATTCGCGATAATCGCCTGCAATCTGTACATGCCCGATCGGTTCGCAGAATACCGTGCCGCCTCTGTTGTCGGCATTATGGGGCGTGCGCACCGTCAGCAAAGTGATTTCATAATCAAATTGCACAAAACCTTCGACGATCACGCGGCCGGCACCGGCGCGGCCGCCTTCCTGCGCGTAGTGCCAGGCGTGTTCAATATCATTTTCAGTTTTGACGACCGACTGCCCTTTGCCGGAGGAGCTCATGATGGGCTTAACGACACACGGCATGCCGATCTTGGCGATCGCTGCACGAAATTCGCTCATCGTTTCGGCGAATTGATACGGCGAGGTTAATAACTGCAACTCTTCCGCAGCGAGCCGGCGAATACCTTCGCGATTCATCGTTAAGCGCGCGGCTCTCGCTGTGGGTACTACGTGGTAGCCTTCGCTCTCCAGTTCGAGCAAGGTATCGGTGGCGATCGCTTCGATTTCCGGCACGATCAAGTCGGGCTGCTCCAACTCGACCACGCGACGCAGTGCGGCGCCATCCAACATCGAGATAACATGACTGCGATGCGCAACCTGCATTGCCGGCGCATTGGCATAACGGTCGACAGCAATAACTTCGATACCGAAGCGCTGCGCTTCGATGGCGACTTCCTTGCCAAGCTCGCCGGAGCCCAGCAGCAGAATTTTTTTTGCAGTGGCAGAAAGCGGCGTGCCGATCGTCATCAAAATAATTTCCGTCGTGAACGAAATCTACAACTAACTACAAATAAACTTATAACTATGGCTATAACTACAAATCGCAGTAGCGCTGTGCTTCGCCTAAATCGAGCGTATCTTCGTAAATCGCGCGACCGGTGATAGCGCCGAGGATACCTTTATTTGCCACCGCTTTCAGTGCGCGAATGTCGTCCATATTAGTCACGCCGCCGGAGGCGATCACCGGAATGCTCGATGCTTGCGCCAATGCTACGGTTGCATCGACATTAACGCCCTGCATCATGCCGTCGCGGCTGATATCGGTGTAAACGATGGCGGATACGCCGTCCTGCTCGAAGCGTTTTGCGAGCTCGGTGGCTTTCGTATTCGAAACTTCCGCCCAGCCATCGGTCGCTACCCAGCCATCTTTGGCATCGAGGCCGACGATAATATGGCCGGGAAATAGTTTGCAGACCTCGCCGACAAATTCCGGCTCTTTCACTGCCTTGGTGCCGATAATGACGTAGCTAACGCCGGCATCGAGATAGTGCTCGATGATGGCGGTATTGCGAATGCCGCCGCCGATTTGAATCGGCAACTGCGGAAATTTTTTCGCGATGGCCGTCACCGCGGCACCGTTGACCGGCGTGCCGGCAAACGCACCGTTTAAATCGACCAGATGCAAACGGCGCGCGCCAGCGTCGACCCAACGCTGTGCCATCGACAACGGATCGTCGCCGTACACGGTGGAGTCGTCCATCAAGCCTTGGCGTAAGCGCACGCACTTGCCATCTTTTAAATCAATTGCGGGAATGATTAACATCGGAATACTCAAAAAATTCATAAACTAAATTAATGCCCCCTTTTTCAAAGGGGGCTAATCAGTCGCGCCCATCCCATTGCAAAAAGTTTTTCAACAACTGCAAACCCGCCGTGCTGCTTTTTTCCGGGTGAAATTGCACGGCGAATAAATTTGCGTGGGCGAGTGCAGCGTGTATATCGACACCGTATGCCGTGGTCGCCGCAACCCAATCGGTTTTGGCGCAATGCACGTAGTAGCTGTGTACAAAATAAAAGCGACTGTTTTGTTCGATGTTCTGCCACAACGGATGGGAAATGGTTTGGCTTACCTGATTCCAGCCCATGTGTGGCACTTTTAATTTTGTGCCATCGGCCGCATGTAGCGGATCGCCAAAAAATTTCACCTGACCGGGCAATTCGGCCAGACAATCGACACCACCATTTTCTTCGCTATGTTGCATCAGCGCCTGCATGCCGACGCAAATCGCCAACAGTGGTTTACCGCTGGCGATGACATCGTGCACTACGCGATCGAAATGCAGACGGCGAATTTCCGCCATGCAATCGCGAATCGCGCCAACGCCGGGGAAGATCACTCGGTCGGCATTAAGAATGGTCTCTTCATCGCTGGTGATCTGAACGTCGTCTTGACCGACGTTCCGCAACGCACTCGCCACCGAGTGCAAATTGCCCATGCCGTAATCGATAACCGCAACGCTAGCCATCGTTAGAGAGAGCCTTTAGTCGATGGCATGATGCCGAGCATGCGTTCATCGCGCGTACACGCCATGCGCAATGCGCGCCCGAAAGCTTTAAAAACGGTTTCGGCCTGGTGATGGCTGTTGGTGCCGCGCAAGTTATCGATATGCAGTGTCACCTTGGCGTGATTGACGAAGCCGCGAAAGAACTCGCCGAATAAGTCGACATCGAAATCGCCGATGCGCGCGCGCGTATACGGCACGTGCATTTCGAGGCCGGGGCGGCCGGAGAAATCGATCACTACGCGCGACAGCGCTTCATCGAGCGGCACGTAGGCATGGCCGTAGCGCGACATGCCTTTCTTATCGCCGACCGCTTGCGCGAAAGCCTGGCCGAGCGTGATGCCGACGTCTTCGACCGTGTGGTGCGCATCGATGTGCAAATCGCCCTTGGCGACCACATCGATATCGATCAGGCCATGACGCGCGATTTGATCGAGCATGTGGTCGAGAAACGGCACTCCGGTATCGAAGCGCGACGTACCGTTGCCATCCAGATTGATGGTGGCAGTGATCTGCGTTTCGAGGGTATCGCGGGTGACGGTGGCCTGGCGTGCAGCCATGTCGTTCTCCAAGTGGCGAAATTCGGTATTATACGAGATCGATCCAGTAAGTCATGAGTGAATTCCATTCCGCGATGCCCGTTATTCTCGAAGTAATCAATCAACCCGATGCCGCCGACCTGGCCGATCTCGAAAAAATCTATGCCGATTATCCGCTGCCGCCGGTGGCGACCCTGACGGATTGGCTGTTCGATCAACGCGCTGCGGGCAAAATGCTGATCGCGGGGCGCTTCAACGGGACATTGTTGGCCGCGCTATGGCTGAACAATGAACAGATCGAGCATTTGTGCGTGCGCGCAGTGACGCGCCGACGCGGCACCGCCCGCCAGTTATTGCAGCTGCTGCAATCGCACGCGACACTGTTGCGCTTGTCGTCTCTCCAAGTCATCGATCACATGCCGCAGGAGCGGCCATTGCTCGCACCGCTGTGGCAACAATTGGGTTTCACGCGCACCGCCACGGGCTGGTTATGGCAGCCGTAAAGCCGGCGCGGGTGCCAGCGCCGCGCACTATCGAAGTCGCCACTCGGTTACTGGGCTGGTTCGATAAACACGGCCGCAAGGATTTGCCGTGGCAGCGCGAGATCGCACCCTATCGCGTCTGGGTTTCGGAAATCATGCTGCAGCAGACCCAGGTGCGTACCGTGATCCCGTATTTCGAGCGCTTTATGCAGGCGCTCCCCACCGTGCAGGCCTTGGCGGCGGCCAGCGAAGATGAAGTGCTGCATCTCTGGACTGGTCTTGGTTACTACAGCCGTGCGCGCAATCTGCAGCGCGCCGCAAAATTGATTTGTACGCAACACGGCGGCAAATTTCCCGATGATGTCGAACAGCTGAGCG
>DATIED010000019.1:0-3949 GCA_035455965.1 Spongiibacteraceae bacterium | reverse complement strand
CGAAACCGAGGATGGTCGTTGGTATCCGGAGTTTTTCCGCATCAATTTTTCGCGCTGCATATTCTGCGGCATGTGCGAAGAAGCGTGTCCGACCAATGCGATCCAACTGACGCCGGATTTCGAAATGGCCGAATACGATCGCCAAAATCTGGTGTACGAAAAAGAAAATTTACTGATCAACGGCACCGGCAAATATCACGACTACAACTTTTATAGAGTCGCCGGCCTGGCGATCGCCGGCAAGCCGAAAGGCGCCGCGCAGAACGAAGCGCAGCCGATAAATGTTAAGAGTTTGTTGCCGTAATATTTTATTGTAGGGCGCAATAAGGCAAAGCCGCATTGCGCCGTAGTTAATTCATTCGGCGCAATGCCCTTCGGTTATTGCGCCCTACGTGAACCGATACTTATGCAAATAGCGCAAATTGCTTTCTACATCGCCGGCGCCGTCGCCCTATTGGCCACCGCGCGCGTAATCACCGGATTAAATCCGGTGCATGCGTTATTGAATTTGATCGTCTCGCTATTGGCGGTGGCGATGATTTTCTTCGTAGTCGGCGCGCCGTTTGCCGGGATTCTGGAGATCATCGTTTACGCCGGCGCCATCATGGTGCTGTTCGTGTTCGTGGTGATGATGCTCAACTTAGGTCCGGCCACCGTGGCACAGGAGCGTAAATGGTTGAGCCCCGGTGTTTGGATCGGTCCCGGTTTGTTGTCGCTGGTATTGCTGGGCGAAATGGTTTATCTGCTGTCCGGCAGCGAATTGCACGCGATGGGCACCAAGATGGTCGACGGTAAACAAGTGGGTATCGCCTTGTTCGGACCGTATTTATTAGTGGTGGAATTGGCGTCGATGCTGCTGCTGGCCGCTTTGGTCGCGGCGTATCACCTGGGCCGACACGACGAAAAGGAGTAGTTGTTAGTTGTTGGCCCCTAGTTGTTAGTTAAAGACTTCGAGCCAGCCGAAACCGATAAGCAGGTTTGACTAACAACCAATAACGAACAACTAACAACTGGTTTAACGCATGAACGGTATACCAATGGAACACGGCCTGGTCCTGGCGGCGCTGTTATTCGCGCTGGGGCTGATCGGCATCATCGTGCGCCGCAATATTTTATTCGTGCTGATGTGCATCGAAGTGATGATGAATGCCTGCGCGCTGGCTTTTGTGGTGGCCGGCAGCCGTTGGGAACAACCCGACGGCCAGATCATGTTTATTTTGATTTTAAGTCTCGCGGCTTCGGAAGCGAGTATCGGCCTGGCGTTAGTGTTTCAGCTTTATCGCCGTTATCACTCCCTCGATATTGATGCGGCTAGCGAGATGCGCGGATGAACCTGTTGTTCCTGACATTTTTATTTCCTCTGCTCGGCTTCGTGCTGCTGGCTTTTGCGCGCGGTCGTATTTCGGAAAATAACGCCGCTGTCATCGGCGTCGGGTCGATCGGTTTATCGGCGTTGAGCGCAGCCTGGGCCGGCATCGATTTCCTGCAGCACCCACCCGCGGGCGGCGCTTATACGCAGGTGTTGTGGACGTGGATGAACGCCGCCGGTTTCGCGCCGCAATTCGCGCTGCGCCTCGACGGTCTGTCGCTGACGATGCTGGGAGTAATCACCGGCGTCGGCTTTTTTATTCATCTATTTGCTTCGTGGTACATGCGCGGCGAAGACGGTTACGAGCGTTTCTTTGCGTACATGAACCTGTTCGTCGCCAGCATGTTATTCCTGGTACTCGGCGACAACTTATTGTTCCTGTACTTCGGCTGGGAGGGCGTCGGCCTGTGCAGTTATCTGTTGATCGGCTTTTATTATCTCGATCCGGCCAACGGTCTGGCGGCGCGTAAAGCATTTGTCGTTACGCGCGTCGGCGATACGTTTATGGCGATCGGTTTATTCCTCCTGTATCGCGAAATCGGCACGCTGAATATTCAGGAAGTACTGACTCTGGCGCCGCAACATTTTAGCGCGGGCTCCGGTGTGATTACCGTTATCGCGTTACTGTTGCTCGGCGGCGCGGTCGGCAAATCGGCACAGCTGCCGCTGCAAACCTGGCTGCCCGATGCGATGGCTGGCCCGACGCCAGTATCGGCGTTGATCCACGCGGCCACCATGGTCACGGCCGGCGTGTATTTAATCGCACGCACGCACACCTTATTCGAGCTCGCGCCGTACGCGCAGTACATGGTCGGCGCGATCGGCTCGATCACGTTGGTGCTGGCCGGTTTTGCCGCGCTGGTGCAGACCGATATCAAGCGCGTGCTCGCCTATTCGACCATGAGCCAAATCGGCTATATGTTTCTGGCGCTTGGCGCCGGCGCGTGGAGCGGCGCGATCTTCCATCTGATGACGCACGCGTTTTTCAAAGCGTTGTTATTCCTGTCGGCCGGCGCCGTGATTCTCGCCTGCCATCACGAGCAGGATATTTTCAAAATGGGCGGTTTGCGCAAAAAGCTGCCGCTGGTCTATGCCTGCTTCCTGGTCGGCGGCGGTGCATTGGCGGCGCTGCCGTTTATCACGGCGGGTTTTTACAGTAAGGACGAAATTCTGTGGGAAGCGTATGCCAGCGGGCATATCGATTTCCTGATCGCCGGGTTGCTCGGTGCGCTCCTCACTTCCATTTACACCTTCCGCATGATTTTTATCGTCTTCCACGGCGAGGAAAAAACCCATGCGCATCCGCTCAAGGGGATTTCTTACAGCTTGCCGCTGCTGGTATTGCTGGTGCTGTCGACGTTTATCGGCGCGCTGATTCATCCGCCGTTGGCGAATGTATTGCCGGCCAGCGCCGGCGAACACGGCGGCGACATGAAAGAGAAGTTGGAGTTGTTATCCGGCGCCGTAGCGATTATCGGTATTGCGATCGCCGCATTTTTATATCTCGGCAAGCGCACCCTGGTGACTGCAATCGCCAACAACCCACTCGGCCGTCTGCTGAGCAATTGGTGGCGCAACGCCTGGGGCTTCGATTGGCTGTACGATTTGCTGTTCGTGAAAAGTTATCTGGCCATCGTTAATTTGAATCGTCGCGATGGATTCGATCTGGCGATCGGCGTGGTGCCGCGCCTGACGCGCGTCGGCCACAATTTGCTGAGCGCGACCGAGAACGGCCGACTGCGCTGGTATGCCGCAACCATCGGTATCGGTGCGGTATTGATTCTCGGTGCGGCAATATTGGCGCATTAACGACATAGCGGCACAACGGTAGTGACCGGGGACAGACCGTTGGGTCTGGTCCCATAAACCTAACGAAGAAAACTGACACATTATGATTTTAGCCTGGCTCATTCTGATTCCTTTTATCGGCGGCTTGCTGTGTTGGCAGGGCGAGCGTTTAGGCTTGGGCATTCCGCGCTGGATCGCATTGTTCACCATGTTATTAGTGTTCGGTCTGGCCGGTCAGTTGTGGTTCGAAGGCGGTTATCAACTGCAGGATCTGACCGCCGCGCACGATTCGCAATGGCAGCTCGAATTTCAAGTGCCGTGGATCGAGCGTTTCGGCATCAGTTTCCATTTGGCGCTCGATGGTTTATCGCTGCTGCTGGTGTTGTTGACCGGCCTGCTCGGCATCATGGCGATCGTTTGCTCGTGGCGCGAAATTCAGCGCCATGTCGGTTTCTTCCACCTGAATTTATTGTGGAATCTCGGCGGCGTGATCGGCGTGTTTCTCGCCATCGATATGTTCCTGTTCTTCTTCTTCTGGGAAATGATGCTGGTGCCGATGTACTTCCTGATCGCGTTGTGGGGACACAATGCGCCGGACGGTAAGGGCCGCATCTACGCCGCAACTAAATTCTTTATTTTCACGCAGGCCAGCGGTTTGTTATTGCTGGTAGCGATTCTCGGTCTGGTGATCGTGCATTATCGCGCCACCGGCGTGATCAGTTTCGATTACGAAGTATTGCGCGGCACGGTGATGGCGCCGGCGGTCGAATACGTGTTGATGCTCGGCTTCTT
>DATIED010000018.1:0-2489 GCA_035455965.1 Spongiibacteraceae bacterium | reverse complement strand
CGCCATACGGCGATGTGGTGACACTGATGGCAGCGTTGCAAGCGGTGGGTGCCGAATCGGTAGGCTTGGTGACAGACGATCAGCCCACCAATAAACCCGCCACTAACTCCACAGCTAAACCGTAGGCCGCAGAGATTGCGTATGGCCAGACCGGTTGCCGTTCCGCTGACGATTTCGTTGCTCTTGCATGCGGCGATTTTGGCGCTACTGGCGTTTAATTTTAAATTTGCGCCGGAGCCAAAAATACTGCCGCCGCAGCCGAATATTATCGAGGCGACGTTGGTGAGGCTCGATGCCATTCCCTCCGCCAAGCCGGCGCCTGCCCCGAAACCGGTCGAAGCGCCGCCGCAACCAATCGTCGACCCTGCGCCGAAACCCGAACCGCCTAAACCGGTCGAGCCACCGAAGCCCGAACTGAGCAAGCCGGAGCCGGTCAAGCCAACGCCGCCGGTCGTGCCGACCAAGCCGGAAGCGCCGAAACCGGATTTGGAAAAGCAGAAGCAAATCGAAAAGCAAAAGCTATTGGAAAAAGAGCAGGCCGACGCGGCTAAAAAAGCCGAGCAGCAGAAACAGGAAGCGGAGCGCACGCGCAAGCAACAAGAGGCGCAGCGCAAAGAACAGGAGCAGCAGGAAGTCCAGCGTAAGAAGCAGCAGGAAGATCTCGCGCGCAAGCAGCGCGAGCAAGCTGAAAAGGCTGCGTTGGCCAAGGCGATGGCGGCCGAAGAGGACGCGATGGCCGCAGCCAACTCTCAAGAGGCGATAACCAGTTATCAGGCGGTGATTCAGCGCGCAGTGCAGAACAACTGGAGTCGTCCACCCAGTGCACGTGTCGGTATGAAGTGCATATTGATGGTGCAACTAATTCCCACCGGAGAGGTTGTCGACGTTCAGCTTGTTAAAAGTAGCGGCGATGATGCCTTTGACCGATCGGCGATAACTGCGGTAAAAAAGGCAGGCCAATTTCCGGAACTAAAGAATTTAAAGCCGGCTGAGTTCGAAAAGAATTTCCGTCGGTTGACCATGCCGTTCACACCAGAGGATTTGCGCCAGTGAACCTGTTTAATTTTATGACTTCATCGAAAGCGCTGCGCTTGTTAATGCTTTGTTGTGTGCTGATGTCGAGCGCCTCGTGGGCGCAGCTCACCATTCAAATCACCCAGGGTCGCGATAAGCCCACCTCGATTGCCGTGGTGCCGCTCGGTTGGAGTGGGGCGCCGCTGCCCGAGGACATCGCCAATATTGTATCGGCGGATTTGAAGCGCAGCGGTCAGTTCGCACCGCTGGCTCCGAGCAATATGTTGGGCATGCCGCACGAAGCCAGCGAAGTGGTATATCGCGATTGGCGCGCGCTGAATGTCGAGTATGTGGTGGTGGGTAAAGTGGTCCCTCTCCAGAACGGCTACACGGTGCAATACGAGCTATTCGATATCATCAATCAACGCCAGATTATGTTGGATCGCGAGGTCGGCTATAACGACAGCCTGCGCGACGTCGCGCACCATATCTCCGACAAGGTCTACGAAAAGCTGACCGGTATTCGCGGTATCTTCAGTCTTAAGCTGTTGTACGTATCCGCGCTGCGCGACAACAACAAGCAGAATAGTTATCGCTTGATGGTCAGCGATGCCGATGGCGCGCGCGAACAGATTTTGCGCACGCAGCGTGAGCCATTGATGACGCCGAGTTGGGCGCCGGATGGCGAAAATATCGTTTACACCTCATTCGAAACGCGCAAGCCGGCTATCTATATGGAGAATCTGCGCACGCGCGCGCGCCAGCAATTAACTAATTTTCCCGGCATCAACAGCTCGCCGACTTTTTCGCCGGATGGCAGTCAGCTGGCGATGGTTTTGTCGAAGGACGGCAATACCGAAATTTACGTGATGGATGTGGCGAGCCGGCAGTTAACGCGTATCACCAATCATTTCGGCATCGATACCGAGCCGGCCTGGACCGCCGATGGTCGCTCGATATTGTTTACCTCCGATCGCGGCGGCAAGCCGCAGGTTTATCGAGTCAGCGCCAGCGGCGGTTCGGTCGAACGTTTAACGTTTGACGGCACGTACAATGCGCGGCCGCGCGCGATGCCGGATGGTAGCGGCTTCGTATATGTGCATCGCGAAGGTGGCGATTTCCATATCGTATTGCAGGATTTAAAACGCGGTACGGCGCGGCCGTTAACGCAGTCCAGCATCGATGAGTCGCCAAGTGTGGCACCGAATAGCGCGATGTTGATCTACGCGACTTTGTCGGAAGGCCGTGGTATTCTTGCGGCCGTTTCGGTCGATGCCGGCGTGCGTTATTTAATGCCTTCGCGGTTTGGCGATGTACGCGAACCGGCCTGGTCACCGTTCACAGATCGACGTTGAGTCCGTTAGAATCGCAGCGATAGTATCGCCTTAATCGATGTTGTCCGATGGCATTGTTTTCCGATGACATTGTTTTCAGATAATGGTTAAGGCGCTGCACCGACCATAGCGGTTTTATCG
>DATIED010000017.1:0-6876 GCA_035455965.1 Spongiibacteraceae bacterium | reverse complement strand
TCGATCGTCTTTACACGGCTCCGAATCCGTAACGGCAGTCGGTGGCTCCACGTGCAGCTTATGCAGCTCTTCCCGCACTTCGCCGATGCGATTCAATTTCTGCGGCGCGTGCGAGGCCAGATAGCTGATAAAACCAAACTTCATCACGTTGGCAATCAGCAGTACCGCACCAATCGTGACCAGCGGCGTACCGGCAATCGCGGCGATGACGACTGGCGGCTGTTGCGGAAAGGGCGCGAGGCCGGCGACGAACACCACCCACGCGCCGTAATCGGAGAAGAAGCCGTGCGCCCAGCCCCACATCGGCGTTTGCAGCAGCCTGGGGAAATAGGTCTCGATAAAGGAGAGCCCCAAATGTTGCGCGGCCACACCGAGCAACCAAGCCCCCAACCACGACCCGCAGGCCGTCCAGAGCGCAATGGAAAGCCAACGCTTCGGCGTCAAAAAGACACTCGAAGCCATCAGCCCCACCGTTGGAATAAATATCACGTAATGGTCGATACCGGCCGCTAAAAATAAAAACGGTCCATACCACCATCGGCAGACAAACTTGTCCAACTGCTGAAAACGATCGAGCAATTTTCTCATTAAAAAATTCTTACCGCTTAAATTCCAGGTTTGGCCAGGGCGCTGCGGCACTGGCATCCCATCGATCAAGTTTGTATCCGGTCTTGGAGCTAAGCCAACCTTGGAGCCAGGCCAATCTTGGAGCTACAGCCAGCTCGAACGTTTCAGCTTGCGATATAACAAGCCACAACCGATAAGTGTCGAACTCACTGCGACAGGATAACCGAAGCTCCAGTCCAGCTCAGGCATCGCCTTAAAATTCATACCGTATAAACTAAATACTACCGTCGGCACCGCCAGGATCGCGCCCCAGCCGGCCAGCCGCTTCACGACTTCGTTTTGCCGCACCGTCACCAGTGCCAAATTAACCTGCATCGCCGTGGTCAGCATCTCGCGCAAATTATCCAGCGCCTCGCTGATCCGTACGACATGATCGTGGATATCGCGGAAATAGGCGCGAACATCTTTCGGTATCAACTCCGGGTGAAACCGCATCAACTGCATGCAAACATCTTCGATCGGCACTACAGCATTGCGCAACCCCATCAACTTTATTTTCAAATCGTACAGGCGCTCGAGGGCCAGATTATCGAATTGCCCCTTAAAAATATCGGACTCCAAAACATCGAATTCCGCCTCGAAACCGGTCACGATCGGCTGATAATTGTCGACGATGAAATCCAATAGCGCATACAGCGCAAAACCTGGGCCTTTGGCGAGCATCTGCGGCAGATCCTCGCAGCGATCGCGCACGCGTATATAGCCCTGCGAGCAACCGTGCCGTACCGATATCAGAAAATTAGTACCGACGAAGAAATGCGTTTCGCCGTATTCGACCTGTTCGTCGATGATCTCGGCAGTTTTCACCACGATAAATAGCGAGTCGCCATACGTTTCGATCTTCGGCCGCTGATGCGCATCGCGCGCGTCCTCGATCGCCAGGTCGTGCAGACCGAACTCTTCCTGCATTTTCTGCAACAATGCCGGCTCCGGCTCATGTAAACCGACCCAGACAAAGGTATTCGGCTCTTTGATGACATCGCTGATGTCATCGAGATCGATATCGGCCAAGCGCTTGCCGTCGCGATAGGCGACGCTATTGATCACGCCATCCGCACTGATTTTTTTATCGCCGCTCATACCCGAACAATCTCCGCCGATTAGCCAGGACCTGTTGATAGCCTCTGGAATAAAGAGCCGTGCATGGTCAATCGGCATCGCCAGTAACGCTGCGCGGATAGATACGCACCAGGACAATGCGCGGCCCGTTCATCTTCTTCACCACAATCGAGAACTCATCGAAATCGATTTTATCGCCTTCTTTCGGAATTTCGTTGAGTTTCCATAAAATCAAACCGCCGACCGATTCCGCCTCGATCGATTCGATCTCCACACCGAGCGCACGCTCCAGTGTGAAAAGCGGCAGGCTGCCCTTACCCATCAGCGTGCCGTCATCCAATTTGATCCAGTCGTTCTGAGCCTGGCGAAACTCGTCGCGGATTTCGCCCACCAACGCGCTGAGCATATTGTCGAGCGTAATAAAACCCTGTGGCGGCTCGCCTTTATAACCGACGATAGCAAAGTGCGGCACGCCCTGGCGAAAGCGCCGAAACAATTCAGGTGCGGGCAAATCCGGCGCTACATACTGTACCGGCCGCACCAGGTCCGGCCAATCCGCAAAACTGTTGGACTTTTTTTGCTGCGCGGTTTTTTGTTGTAAAAGAAATAAATCCTTCAAATGCAAAATACCGGTGACCTGACCATCCGCATCGATATAGGGATAGCGACTGAAGCGGTGGCGATCGATCGCCGCCAGATTTTGCTCGAACGATTCATTCGCCGACAGCGTCACGGCCTCGCGGAACGGGCGCATCAGGTCGGCCACTTCCAGCTCGCTGAAGTCGAGCGTATGCGCAAGAATATTCCATTCCGCGCCGGTAAATTTATTGGTGGCATGGCTGCCGCGCAAAATTAGTTTTAATTCGTCGACCGAATACTGTTCGCTGTGGTTCGCGCTGTCGACCAGCCCAACCCAGCGCAATACTTTATTGGCGCTGGTTTGCAATGCCCAAATCGCCGGGTACATAGACCAGTAAAAGCCGTATAGCGGCGCTGCCGTCCAAATCGCCACGCTCTCCGGCATGCGAATCGCCAGCGATTTGGGCGCCAGCTCCCCGATCACAATATGTAAAAACGAAATGGTGAAAAAAGCGCATCCGAATGCCAGCCCGACAATCAACCCCGGCGATTCAATACCTATGGCCGTAAATGCACCTTCCAATAATTTCGCAAACGCCGGCTCGCCCACCCAACCCAACCCCAGCGATGCCAGGGTTATGCCCAACTGGCATGCCGATAGATAGGCATCCATCTGGCTGTGTACGCGCATTAGAATACGCCCGCGCAGGCCGTGTACTTTTGCGATCGCCTTGACGCGCGTCTGGCGCAATTTAACCAGCGCGAACTCCGCGGCCACAAAGTAACCATTCAAGAGCACCAGGAATATGGCGACCAGAATCAACAATACATTGGTACCCATAGCGGGGCGCAACCGCCCCCCTCCATTAAAAACCGTCGAGGCGCTATTGTGCCAGTAAACGGCGGATGATGGCGGCGCTTTACAGCGCGGCAGCCCGGCTGCTGGCCACCACGTGAGCAGCGGCCCATTTTTAGCACAGCCAAAAACACCTAAATACGCTAAGGTACGCGTCGGCATTGAACCGGACGGCGCACACCAGGTCACAAGCTGAGCTGCAACAGCTGCCTGTCAACGATTAATTATTAGAGATTCATTATTAGGGGAGAGTGCAATGCGAATACTGATTACAACTATGCTACTAAGCGGTTTTATCGGCGTGGCCCAGGTCGGCTTTATCGGCGCAGCCCAGGCCAATGAAACCGTCAGCGAAAAAGTCCAGGCAGCCGGCAACGATGCAGCCCGCACCGCTAAAAAAACGGTACACCGCGCCGAGGAAGCAATCTGCACCGAAGGCGATATCAAATGCTTAGCTCAGAAAGCCAAGCACCGCACCGAAGAAGCGGCGGATTACACGAAGGATAAAGCGAAGGAATTGAAGAACGACGT
This sequence comes from Spongiibacteraceae bacterium, assembly GCA_035455965.1. GTDB lineage: Bacteria > Pseudomonadota > Gammaproteobacteria > Pseudomonadales > CAMLJR01 > CAMLJR01. The sequence continues at coordinate 3,224 of DATIED010000017.1, read as the reverse complement.
GGATTCGGACGATAGCGCCGAGTAACTGGCTTGAATTATCGGGCGCATGTCCACCGTCGATGCGCCCAATATCTTACAAAAAACCTTCCTGAAGCGGTGATAGAACCGCACATTTCCTTTTACCTGATTCGTACGGCGCGGCGATCGGCTCAGAAAAATTACTTGGCCGAAATATTCGTAAAATTTCCGCTTATCTCGGAGATCTGCAGACTGACAAAGCTAATAGCCCCGCTACCCGTAACGCGATAACTTTCGATCCTGGTCTCCATCAGCGAATCATCGAGTCCGTAAAATTTCGTGGTCAACTCCAGAAGCACACTATTTGCAGAATCCGCTTTCACCAGATAAGTGGCGACATCGTTATGCTTAACGGTCGTTTGCGACTGCATTGCGTAGGTAATGGCTTCATAGAAAGCTCCGCTGTCGTTAACGCGTGCAGATTCCGGCAAAGGATGGTACGCGGTCACGACCGAATTCGATGGCCCGTTCCCATCGATCGTGCTTTGACTCAAAGAGCCCAGCAGATTGTAGTTGGAATCGTAGTAGGCGGTATCGCTGTATAGACCGAGAGAGGACCCATAGCTTTCAATCGTAACGTTAACGGAGAGATTGGTTTCCGAGGACATTCCCGCCTGGCCATTAAATGTGGCAGCGCCCGCTCTCCCGAAGAACAACGTGCTTTCGCCCTGGACTTTCAAATTGAAGACACGGCCATCCAATACAATGGGTACCTGCATGCCGTTGGTCAGCTTAGCGCGCATTGCCGCCGCAATCGGAAAGGTAGTCGGCGCCGCCGCACTGCCACCACCGCCGCCTCCGCCTCCGCAGGCGACGAGCAATATCATTGGCGCGAGTACAACAGACCGGGCAAATCTTCCAAACAGCATTTTATTCTCTTTATAAAATCGTCGACTAAAACAATCCTGCATTTTAGTGTAACTATGCACGCAGAATGCAAAATTAAAAAAAATTCACGACTTCATGTCGCGCGCGGCGAGATATAAAAATTTATTTGGAAATGCAGGTCGAACGGCATCGAGTCGTTTGCCACCGAAAGTTATCGAAGACCCGCTCGAGATTTTCGCCGAGCGACGCTCGTCAAACCGAGCAGGCTCGAACCGAACAACCAAGCCGCAGCGGGAATAGGTATATACGACGGCGGCGGCGGCAAGCTCTGCACGCAATCGGGTGCAAGCACATCGCAATAGCTTGATACCCCAGACACTTGCCAATTAATCGTGGTGGTGTTGCCCGTTGCACCTGATCCGCTGGTATTCGTGCCGGTCAGGGCACCGTAAAACCAATTTTTATCGGTGGAAAATACCAGACTTAACGCCAAACCTTCCCAGGATTTACTGACCGCTGCATACCCCGCGCATATCTTACCTGCCGGACTCGTGTTCCCATCCTTGCAGGTTGCGCTAGTCTGCGTCTGCACCGAACCGCCACTGCCGTTAACGATGCTATTCAAAAATGAATAGGTAAATGCATTGGTAGCCGCATCAAAAGAACCGATACCCGAAAAGCTTTGCCTGACACCGGTAAACGTTTGACGACCATCAATCATAAAAGCCGGATTTGTTCTATTCGTTTGAGTTTTGTAATCGCCGTACACGATGGAGCCGCTAAACGAGACCGCTGCATAATTGCTGAAATCGAAAGTCCAATTGGAGACTTTCGTCAGCTGCACGGCAGGTGTCGTCCTATTGCTGGCGGTACCGTTCGAATTATCGACGTAGAATTCATCGTTATTAGACGGCGATTGCACAACCATAGCCGCCGCAGGATTGGCAGCGGTACCCGATGTGGCCGATCCGTAGTATTGAATCGCAAAGGTCGGCGATGAAATCGCTGCAACGGCAGTAGCTAACGCTAATTTATACATTTTAAATCCTTGGCGATGGTTAATGATTATTAAATAAACAGCAGATCAGCGATTACAGAGAAGTTTTTATCCGCATGCATCGACCGGAAACAGGGCACCAAAGCAGATAGGCCCCGATAAAATGACAAATCCTGGGGCACCGATCTGAAATCCTCAGCCGCTACATATCCCACTATACCGATCGCAGAGCCGATTTAGATTTTCGCCGAGCGACGCTCGCCAAACCAAACAGGCTCGAACCGAACAACCAAGCCGCAGTGGGAATAGGTATATACGACGGCGCTGGAGGTAAGCTCGGCGCACAATTGGGCCAAGACGCATCGCAAAGATTTGTTATTCCAGATACCTGCCAGTTAATCGTAGTGGTGTTGGCCGACACACCTGATCCACTAGTATCCCTGCCGGTCAAAGCACCATAGAACCAATTTTTATCGGCAGAAAATACCAGGCTTAACGCCAAACCCTCCCATGCTTTAGAGACCGATGCGAACGATGTGCATATTTTACCAACTACGCCCGTTTTACCATCCGTGCAGCTTGCTCCGGTTTGCGTCTGCACCGAGGCACCGCCACCATTAACGGTGCTATTCAAAAACGAATAGGTGAATGTATTGGTAGCTGCATCAAAAGAACCGACACCGGAAAAACTCTGCGTGACGCCGGTAAACGTCTGACGGCCATCAATCGCAAAATCGCCATATCCTGTATTCGTTTGAGTTTTATAATCGCCGTACACAATGCTGCCGCTAAACGCGACCGCCGCATAGTTGCTGAAATCGAAACTCCAATCGGAGGTTTTCGTCAGCTGTACCGCAGGTGTGGCGGTATTGCTGGCTGTGCTGCTGGTATTGTCGACATAAAATATGCTATTCGCAGTAGTTGCCTTAACGGTAATAGCTGCCGCCGGATTGGCAGCGGTACCCGATGTGGCCGAGCCATAGTATTCAATCGCAAAGGTCGGCGACGAAATCGCTGCAACGGCAGCGGCTAGCGTTAATTTATACATTTTAAATCCTTGGCGGCGGCTAATTATTATTAGGTCCCGGTAAAACGACAAATCCTGGAGCATTACTGGAATTCCCAGCCGGTATATATCTCGCTATACCAATCTAAGAGCCATTTTAGATTTTCGCCGAGCGGCGCTCGCCAAACCAAGCAGGCTCGAACCGAACAACCAAGCCGCAGTGGGAATAGGTATATACGACGGAGCAGGAGGGCCGCCTTGCGGGCAATTAGAAGGTGCCAGAGGATCGCAAAATACCTGTCCTGACACTTGCCAATTAATCGTGGTGGTGTTGCCCGTTGCACCTGATCCACTGGTATTCGTGCCGGTCAGGGC
>DATIED010000016.1:0-6579 GCA_035455965.1 Spongiibacteraceae bacterium | reverse complement strand
TTGCCGCAGCGCCAGACAAAATGATCGACCACCGCATCTTTAACTTTTTGCGCGCCAAACTGGCTGTTATTTATAGTGTCATTGGTGCCATTGAAATCGACCGCGAAGGAATGCTCAACGCTGAAATGATCCCGCCATGCGATCGCTGCAACTCCCTCGTACAACGCCTGCGCGCTATCTACCTTAAAATGACCGAGCGGCAATAAAATGCGGTTGGCCAGGCGCGACCATAAACAACACCGATAAGCTACCAGCAAATCGCTGCGAAAACTGATGCCTGCGACGTGCTGCTTAGTGGGCTCCGCGCCAAAACTCGTCAGCTCGGCGGCGAGTAACTCCTCTAAGCCCTTCGGGCAACTGGCGAATAAATCTAAAATCTGGGTCATATCCTGAGCTACGAAAACGCTAGACGATGTCGATATAAACTGAATTGTGCTTAGCCGACCAACCGCCTGATTAATTTATATCCAGCCGTAACAGCTTGAAATCATAGGAGCAATCTGCGGCTATAACCGGGATAGATAAAACAAGTCACTGCTAGAAGAGATTGACAGTCGACGACGAGAGATGAAGTTTGCTTTCATCTTATTGCCGAGGTGCGCCATTCTATCCTGATGGGGCACTACCCGCAGCGTATTTATTCAGCACTCAGTCGATTTCGTCAGGCTCATTGATCTTGTCAGACTAAATCAATTTCGTCAGGCCAAATCAATCTCGTCAGGAGAGCAGGCTTTATGAAGAAACAAAAACGCGATTTGCACGAACGCGCCTATCAACGCGGCTATCACGCAGGTTTAGGGGGACGACACAAAGATTTATGCCCGCATCAGGAAGAGGATATACGCGGCCAATGGCTAGCGGGCTGGCGCGAGGGCAGAGGCGACAATTGGAGCGGTCTCAACACTGCCACGGGCATACAAAAAATGGCGGCCCGCTAATCGGCAACCGGTTCTCAACAAGCACGCCCATCGCAAGATGGGCTTTTTTTACCACTCTAGTTCGCGACCTTTGGAGATCGCGTCCTCCGCTTAAACTATGCCTTAGCCAAGAATGCTTGCACCGACGCCATCGCATCAGTAGACTGGCTCCGCGCAAACACCTATGTCTAACTCCATAACAAGACGGAGAGCATCATGAAGAAAGGTTATTTGATATTGTCGTCCCTGGTTCTTTGCCTGGGCCTCACCGCCTGCGGTAAGAAAGAAGAAGCTGCACCCGCTCCTGCCGCGGAATCGACCACGACTGAGCAAACCACTACCACCACGACGACAACTACTCCAGCAGCGGAAGAAGCTGCACCGGCACCGGCAGATACAGCAGCTCCAGCTGCCGATACCACCACCACCGAAAGCACCACCACGACTACCACTGAGTCCGCTCCGGCTGGCGAAGCGAAATAATTTCCCCGTTCCCGCCACGGTAATTTATTGATCTGAAGTTTAGTGGCGACCGGATTTAGAAATTAAGTCGAAAATAAGAGGGTAGCTGCGGCACCCTCTTGTTTTTTTGTGTGCCCTGCCCGCCTCACGTTTTCCACTTCCAGCCTCACTGCTAGAAATGTTCAGCTCACACCCAAATCTGTTGTGCTTAAAAAACTCATTCGGCAAGAGTGACCGGCTACGTGCGGAGCAATCTCAGTCAGCCTTGCATGTCTTTTTTCATCGACCACCAACTATTATGATTTTAAAAAGCCACTTGGATATTATTTGGCAATTCTAGCCCACACTGCGCCGTATTTTTTGGTCGTACATTTGACTATCCGCACGCCGCAGCCAGTCGTCTACGTTATCGATACCGAGCTCGTCGCTGCAGGCCATACCCGCGGAGTAACGCAAGATAATGCTATTGCCATTTTCTGCATCGATGACCACCGGCGTCAAACTTGCCAGCAATTGCTGCGCTTGATCGGCATTCGTTTCGCGCAATAGCACTACAAATTCGTCGCCGCCATAGCGGCCCAATTCGTCGGTAGTGCGCAATCGCGTCTTAATTTGCTTGGCGAACTCGATCAAGCCACGATCGCCAGTGTGATGCCCAAAATTATCATTGAGCTGTTTAAAATCGTTGAGATCGAAGAATACCAACGTGCTGGATCGGCCATAACGCTGCTCCAATTGCAGCGATTTCTCAGCCTCCTCGAGGAAGGCCGAACGATTCAAGCACTGGGTTAAATTATCGCGCCGCGCGTTATCGCGTAAGCGTAAATTTGCTTCGCGCAGTAAACTGTTAAGACCGTGTAGCTCATCGCGTACGGCCATTCCGGCGCTGATATCGATCGCACTGCAAATAAAATAGCGCTGTTCCGACACGGGATCAAAAAAGGCGGTGCCCGTTTCGCGAATATAACGCTGCTGATTATCGGCATGAAGGATTCGATAATTCACTTCGTAACCATCATCGAGATCGCGCGCTTCCAATAGGTTTTGCATCTGCGCAGCGTCCTCGGGGTGAACCAGGCGCAGAAAACGAGTTGGATCTGCATATACCTGTTCTTTCACACAGCCGAACAGCAACTCGCAGGCATGATTGAGGAACATGATGCGCGAGCCGTCGATACTCGACATCCATATTGCGGTAGCGACGTGCTCGACAATTGTCTCGGCTTCTGCCCGCAGCGCACGATCCGTGCTTTTACGCCGCCTATGCGCGCGTAGCCACAACACGAAACCGCTGGCCAATATCCCCCAAAACAGTATCGCTCCGCTCAATACCGCTATGAACAACCAGTAATCAATTATCGACCAAAGCATTTCTTTCATATTTTTATACCGCTAAATCTGAGCATCCGTCAGGTCGCCTTACAACAATTGACTGGTGGAGCCGCTAACGCCGGCCCTGACTACCTAGTTTTGGACTAGAGATCGATACCTCCGGGGAATTAACTAGTTAAAAACAGTATAAAACCATCCTCCGGTCAGAACGAAATGCTTTTTTGCTCTAAGTTTTGATAAAAATGCGCAATCCGACTCTAGCCTTGTTAATTTGGACTCCCGCAACAACATCTCCTAACCAGGAGACCGTGGCGTCACCCTAAACCAGCAAGAAATGGCTGAAATTCGAGTAGTTGGCGTTATGCGCAGCGAAGCCAACGTTGTCGATAGCGGCCCGGGCTCTACGTTGTGGGGATCAACTGATACAGCGGATCAATGGGCGGTCGAATGCGGGAAAAATGCGGCGACCCTGTCTGCAACGAGCTATCGATTACGCGTTGCGAGGTGCGCCGTGAGCGGAGGAAGCGCGGATAAAATAAACAGTGTTTTACGGCCCCGATTGGAGAAGCTACCCCCTTCTAATCTTCGAGGCCGATCGTTTACATAGATGAATCAAAGAATAAATATTTAACCGGCACGACTTAAGCGCGGCCTGCCACGCGGACGCGGGCGTACTTTCTGACCGCATAATGTTTCGATTTCCGCGCGAAACTGTTCGCCGCCATACACGCTCCCTTGTACGACATTGATATTGATATCCTTAATAACTTCATTAGCCAACGGCACCACCGCCAACTCTCGATAGCGCTGATAACACTCGGCCTGCGAATCCGCCAAACACTGCCAGATCGAATGATCCTGCACGAAGTACGGCGCAGAGCCGATGTGCTGGCGGAAACTGCTCCACGGATAGTCGAATGGATCGACCACTACGCCGGTAATCGCCGCCAATGTATCGACATAGCGATAGCAATTCAGTAAATGCTCGCCCTGCTCGACCAAACAGGATTTATAGCGCCCCTGCCATAAAGTACCGACGCGATCGTAGCGTCGATTAAAATATTGCACGTAGCGCCGCCCCAGCGACTGCATCATTTGCGGCACGCCGCCATCCGCATGCGGAGTTACCAGCAACTGGACGCGATTCGGCAGTAACGCATAGGCGTGCAGCTCGCAGTCGTATTGCGTCGCCGCCTGGCGCAAGCTCTCCAAATAAAACTGGTAATCGTCGCGATAATTAAACGTGCGCGACCAATTGACTCCCGTTTGCACGACACATTGGGGAATATTGCTGACAGTGAAGCGTGTAGGTCTCGGCATCGTGAACTCCTCGCGGCGCGCCGCTCGCGATTCTGAATTGCGGCAAAGTGGTCTTTACCAGGGGCTGGCCATCGCAAATTTGTTATTGCAGGAAAGAAATAGCAATTTATTTGCCAAGCGCAAAACCGCGAGGTAACTCCCCGCCGCAGCAATCATTTTTTATTTTCAAAGACGTATTAGCGCGGGTTTTCGGCGAGCGTACTCATCCCATCTTGGGACAGAGCCAATGCTATTGCACCAGGCTGGCGCAGCGCAGCCCGCATCATCGGCAAACGAAGTGACGGCAATTATTCAAGCTGGGCAGCAACTGGAGAATAGCAGCGCAGGCTGCTGCCACGCGTATTGCGAACAGAGCAATTTGAAAGACTAGAGAGCGCAACGATCTCGAACGAGGAAGCATCTGTACGCTGACTATCAGTTCGTCCAGCGCAACAATACTGCGGTAACGCAGCCCCAAACACTGTTTAAAACCAGCGTCGACAATACTAATGCCGGCGCTAAATGCGGAGTGTTGTGTGCCAGCAAAGGCAATATAGCCAGCTGCAGCAGGCTCGCGACCAGCCCCCACAATAAAGCGCTGGCCCACCATGAGCCGCGCGCCGGCGGCAACAAAAATAAAAACCCGTAAAGGCCGCCCCATACCACGCGCGCATAAAGCCCCGGCGGATACAATGCACTTGCCAAATAGCTGATCAAGGTTGCGCCGATGGCAACATAGCTGCAGGCCCAGACCAGCATCCCCTTCGCGGCCCCACCGGCTGCACCCGCAGCAAAACACAGCGCCAGATCGCGCAACCATCGATGCATTATTTATGAACCTGCCATTTATAGTTTATGGTAAGTGACTTTGTTGTTCGAATTATTCCGGCAGCGGCTCAAAATAATCTTTACCGATGCCGCAATCGGGGCATTCAAAATCTGCCGGTAAATCCTGCCAGGCGGTTCCGGCCGCAACGCCATGTTCCGGCACACCTTGCGCGCTGTCGTAGATCCAACCGCAAATCGTGCACTCATACTTTTCCGAACTACTCATTGCTCTCGACCCTCGTAATGGTTTTAGGGATTTCGCGTCAACAGATAAACCGCCACCGCTTTGCGTTCATCGTCGGATAACGGAAATACCGGCATCGGCGGCGTTGGCGTTGCGAGGAACGCTTGTAATTGTTGCACCGTATAACGCGTGCTTAAATTGTTAAGCGGATGAATGGTACGCATGCCGCCAGCAAAGCGTGGATCGTGACAACCCGCGCAGCGATATTGCTGAAAGCGCTGTTCGCCCTGCGCCGCCAACTCGCGGCGCTGTGGCTCGCTCAGCGATGCCAGCAACTCGTCGACCAGCGGCGCTGTTGCCACAGCCGCAGCTTCCGCAATGCGTGCCTGCTCGCCATACGCAACCCGGTAGATCGCGCCCGCGTAATCGTCCGATACGTAAATCGCACCGTCCGGCCCTTCGGCCACATCGACCGGCCTGCCGATGACATCGCCGCGCCGCTCGAAGCCAGTCAAAAAATCTTTTTCTTCGATACTGCCATCGTCGCGCCAATGCAACGAAACCACTTTGTAGCCATCGGGTTTGCTGCGGTTCCACGATCCGTGCAGCGCCACCAGTGCCGCCCGCTCGTAACCTGCCGGCAGTTTCGCGCCGCGTACAAAGGTCATACCCAACGGTGCATTGTGCGGACGAAAGCCGTGTACCGGCGACAGCGCGGTTTTTAATAATGCTTCATGTCCCGCTCCGACAGTAGGATCGAGCACGCCGAAGCCATTTATATACGGCCAGCCGTAAAACCCGCCGTCTTGAATGCGGTTCAATTCGCAGGGCGGAAAATCGTCGCCCAATAAATCGCGGCCGTTATCGGTTGCATACAGGCTGTCATCCCAGGGCGCCCAATCCATGCCGACGCTGTTGCGTAGTCCGGTCGCAAAAATTTTGCCGTCGCTGCCGTCGAGTTTAAAACGCATGATGCTGGCACGCCGCGGATCTTTTTCTTCGCAGACATTGCAGGTGGAACCCTGCGCGAGATAGAGATAACCGTCCGGCCCGATACGAACAGTTTTAGTCCAGTGATTGCCGTCGCCAGTCAGACCGGTGACGATGTGCTCGTAGCTGCCGCGCAGTTGACCACTGGCCTCGTCGAACGCAACCCGCCCGACCGCATCGTTCTCGCCGATATACAACCAGCCATCGTGAATATCGAGCCCATGCGGACGATTGAGTCCGCTCAGCAACACGCGGCGACCAGCCGGCTGCGCAGCGCCGTCGCGGGGGCGCTCCAGCAACACAATCTCGCCGGCGCGCGGTCGCGACACCAGCAAATCGCCGCCGGCGGTAAAGCGTAAGAAACGCGCCATCGGCAAATCGTACGCGTAAAGCGATACGGTAAAACCCGACGGTGCGCTAAGTCGTTCGGTAACGGTTTGACGGTTGGGCGAAGCAATACTTTTACCGATCGCCGCATTGAGCAACATGCGCGGATCGCCGATTGCAATCGGATGCAAATATAAATACACACCAGCCACTGCAATAATTACAGTCAGCAGTATGGCG
>DATIED010000015.1:0-11779 GCA_035455965.1 Spongiibacteraceae bacterium | reverse complement strand
AACAAAGATTTGACCGGGGCTCGCGATATCGACCATACGTGCCAATTCGATCGTGACATCGCCGACAATATAACTGTGCAGCGTCGGATTGACGCCTTCGACCTGATAGAACTCGAAGTGGCTGCCGATGTGGAACGCGGTGCGCAATAGCGGCACGGTGTTACTGTGATTAACCGTGGAATTTATATCGCCGCGCGCCTTGTGCCGAGCGATTGCGTTGTCGGCGATCACCACCAGCATAAATTGAAATAAATCGAAGTCGGCGCGCGGCTCGGTATTGCGGTTCCATACATAAAAACCATCGCCGGTGGTGGTGCGCGCGAAGTCGATTTCAATATTTTTGGTGCGTAATTTGTTGTACGCGGAGTTCAGCGAGTAGGACAAACTATTCAGCTGGCTGGTTTGTTCGAAGGGCGAGTACAAAGAGAAATCGACGATATCAAACAGCAGCACCGCGCGCTGATCGACATAACTGATACTGTGACGCTTGATCAGTTGCTCGACGGCTAACAGCGTATCGATATCCGCGTCGGCGTCGATCGGCGAAGGGATAGTAGTCGGCTCCAGTTCGAGGCGATGCGCGGTGCTGAAAAAATCCTCGCTGCTCATCAAGCGCGGCCCGGCGATCAATTGACGAATGAAGCGGCCATTGAGTAAATCGAGCCGATCGATCGGCGAACTATCGCTGAGACTGCCGGAAAATTGTCCGAGATAATAATGCGGTACCACCAGCACCGCGATACCGGTCGCCACCGGGCACCAGCACAGCAAAATATTCTGGCCGAGCCGCCAGTATTCGCGCAGCGCTTCCTCCAACGCGACCAGTTGTAATGCGCGCGTCGCCTCATCGATGGTGACTGCTATCGTTGGCGAGACCGAGTCCATCAGCGAATTTCCGTCGCTCGTCGTACGCAACCAGCTTGCGCGTTCGATCGTCGCTTCATATTAGTTTCATCTTACGAATGCCAGCCCCACACAGCCAAATTGATGGTGCACCACCCGCATCGGCACTGGCTCCTGATTAATAACGCCGGTATAGCGCTTGATGCGAATCATCATGACCAATCCGAGCGGCGGGGCCGGTATGTTGCCCATCAGTACACTGATACCGCCATCCGACAAGTCTCGCGCTTTGACTTCGATGGCGCCGAGCGAAGGATGCTGCATCTCTACCAGAGCGGTACTCGGCGAGCGCACGAAGCGGCGTTGGTCGTTTTGTTCATGGTTCATAACTAGAGTTCTCGGCGGCGACCTGCGGGCCGACTGTATTATGTGTTTTGCGAAAAGCTGTGCTTAAAATAGCCGCAATCGACGGCGCGCGCCAGCACCGTCGAGGTTGGCTTTCCGCGCCGAGTCTTTACAATAGCCGCTCTTTTTCCCGACGCGACCAATCATGCGTACTATTTACCGGTTATTGGGGCGCCTGCCGCTGCCGCTGCTCTACGTGATTGCAAGTTTTATGGCGCTGGCGGTTTATCACATCGCGCGCTACCGTCGCCAGGTGGTCGCCGATAATCTGGCTGCGGCATTCCCCGAACTGGATCGCAGCGCACTGATAGCGCTGGAAAAGCGCTTTTATCGGCATATCTGCGATCTCGGCGTCGAAATGCTGGCCGCTCGCACGCTGCCGCGCGAAGAATTCAGCCACCGCGTCGAACTGGCCAATCCGGAGGTGCTGATACCCTTTGCCGAACGGCGCCAATCCGTGTTGTTTCTTACCTGTCATCAAGGCAATTGGGAATGGCTGCTGCACTCGGTCAGCAACCATATGGGCGCCCCCATCGATGTTATCTATAAAACGCTGCACGACGGCGCATTCGACGATTTCATGTTCGAATGCCGCGCACGCTCCGGCAAACCGATCGCCTTCCAGGATGCTGGCCGGGAAATACTGCGGCGCCGGCGCGAGTTTCGCGGCTTTGCGATGCTCGCCGACCAGGCGCCGTTCAAACGCGACAAGCGCTACTGGCATGATTTCTTCGGGCGCCCCGCCTCGTTTTACTTCGGCCCGCAGAAAATCGTCGAAGCCACGCAGTATCCAACCGTCTATGTGGCGATGACCAAACTGCGGCGCGGCCACTACCGTGCGCACTTTGAGGTACTGGCGCAACCGCCGATCGCCAAAGGTGGCTTCGCCGTGCTGGATAGTTACATCGCCGCGCTGGAGCGCAGCATCCGCGCGCAACCCGAGACCTGGTTTTGGTCCAATCGCAAGTGGAAGCACGTGCCGCCAACCGCCGACGAAGTCATCGAGGAAATTGCCGACGCAACCGACGAATAAAACGTGGCCCGCACCGCATAAAGCGACAGTAAGGCATTGAAGCGGGCCACCACAGTGCCTATATTGAAGATGTTGCCCTGGCTGTTCACCCTCATTCATGCCACATGAAGCTCTCAACCCCGACCGCATCCACGTCCTCAGCTGGAATATCGCTAAAGGTCGCCACCGCGATTGGCACGGCGATTTACAGCATCTGGCGCGCGATGCCGATCTCGCGCTGATTCAGGAAGCGACGCTGGAGCATGCCATGCACCGGGCGATTCCCGACTCGTGCTGGGCTTTCGCGCCCGGTTTCGCCTCGCCTCAGCACACCACCGGCGTATTAACTATCGCCCGGGCGCGCACGCTGCAGCACAGCGCGCACCGCCACTGGGAACCGCTGACCCGGCTGCCGAAAGCGGCACTGGTCACCGAGTATCGACTACAGCAGCGCGCCGATACCCTGCTGGTCGCCAATGTACACGCCATCAATTTCACCGCCGGCACCGGTTACTTTCGCCGCCAGCTGGCCGCCGTCACCCAACAGCTCGCCGCACACCGCGGACCGTTGATTCTATGCGGCGACTTCAATACCTGGCGCCCCAAGCGCTTAACTATTCTGCACGAACTGATTTACCAACTGGATTTACAGAGTATCGATTTTGCGCTCGATAATCGGCGCATGGCATTTGGCTTTGCGCTCGATCATATATTCGTGCGCGGCCTGCAGCATAAAGGCGGTACGGTGAGGAAGGTTTACAGCTCCGATCACAATCCGCTGAGCGTTATTCTCGGCGTTTAGGCCCTGCCTTTCCAACCGGCAAAGTCAGCATCGATTTAAAAGAAAATCGCCAAACCTAAACTGTGGCACCCGATTGACCGGTCAGATGCTGCAAAAATGCCGCTGCCACCGGCGTCAGATTTTTACCGCGCGGATACACCGCGCACCACGAGCGCCGCAACGGCAGGCCGCGCACATCGAGCAGGACGAGTTGCTCAGCACCCAGCTCGCCCGCACAGGCCTCGCGCGGCAGTATCGCAATCCCTAACCCCGCCTGCACACCGCGCTTAATCGCCTCCAGCGAACCCAATTGGCGCTGCCGGCGGAACACCACACTTTGCTCGTGACAGTAGGTATCGAAAGCTTTTCGCGTACCGGAACCCGGCTCGCGCACCAGTAATATCTCAGTGCTCAACTGCAAGAGCGGAATTGCCTGAGCGCGCGCGAGCGGATGATCCGGCGCCGCGACCGCGATCAGTTCATTGTCCCGGAATGGTGTGAAGGCCAGTGCACGATCGTGCGGCAGCTGGCCCATCACCACCAGATCGTCGAGATTTTCGCGCAGCCGCCGCAGCGCCTCGCCGTGATTGACCACCTCGAGCACCACCGCGACCGCTGGATGCTGGGCACCGAACACACTCAATTCCGCTGGCATAAAGTACTGCGCGCTACTTTCGACGGCCAGACTGAGGGTGCCCTGCATAACGCCGCGCAGTTCCGCCAATTCCATTTCCAGGCCCACCAAACGCTGCAATAAATCGCGGCCGGCGCGCTGTAAGGCCAGCCCCACCGGCGTCAAATACAGCTGCTTACCGAGGTAATCGAACAGCGACTCGCCGATCACCGCTTCCAGCTGACGAATTTGCGCGCTCACTGCCGGCTGCGTCAGCGCCAATTCCTCCGCAGCTTTGGAATAGCTGTGCAGACGACACACCGCGAGGAATACCTGAATTTGACGCAGGGTCAGTCGATTGAGATAGGAGGGCTTCATACATAACCAATTACTTATAGTCAGAAACATTAATATCAATTTTTCTTTCTCGGCGCCATACCTTAGGGTAGGGAAAGACAGTTATTAGTTATCGGTGCCTGGCTCCCGGTTAAAGACCTCGGGGCGCGAAAACCCATGAAGCCTGTAACCAACAATCAGGAACTGACAACCAACAACGCGGACTCAGCCCGCCGGACCCCAGCTATGATCAAGAAAATCCTCATCGCCAACCGCGGCGAGATCGCGGTACGCATCGTGCGGGCCTGCGCTGAAATGGGCATCCGCTCGGTGGCGATCTATACCGAACCCGATCGTTATGCACTACACGTCAAACGCGCGGATGAAGCTCACAATCTCGGCAGCGATCCGCTGGCCGGCTATTTGAACGCGCATCGCATCGTCAATCTGGCGGTCGAAACGGGCTGCGACGCGGTGCATCCGGGCTACGGTTTCTTGTCGGAGAATCCCGAGATCGCACGCATCTGCGCCGAGCGCGGCATTATTTTTATCGGCCCGAGCGCCGCTGTCATTCATCGCATGGGCGATAAAACCGAAGCGCGCCGCGCCATGATCGAGGCCGGCGTGCCGGTGACACCGGGCACCGAAGGCAATCTCGCGGATCTGGCGGAGGCGAAGCGCGAAGCGGCACGCATTGGCTATCCGATCATGTTGAAGGCGACCTCGGGCGGCGGCGGGCGCGGCATCCGGCGTTGCGATAACGAAACCGATCTCGAACGCAATTTCGATCGCGTAATCTCCGAAGCCACTAAAGCCTTCGGCAGCGCCGATGTCTTTTTAGAAAAATGCATCGTCAATCCGAAACATATTGAAGTGCAAATACTCGCCGATAAATTCGGCAATACGATTCACTTGTTCGAGCGCGACTGCTCGATTCAGCGCCGCAATCAAAAACTGATCGAGATCGCACCGTCGCCGCAGCTGACGCCGGAGCAGCGCGCCTATGTCGGCGATCTGGCGGTGCGCGCGGCGCAGGCGGTCGGCTACGAAAACGCCGGCACGGTGGAGTTTTTGCTGGCCGACAATCAAGTGTATTTCATGGAGATGAATACTCGCGTACAAGTCGAGCACACCATCACCGAGCAGATCACCGGTGTCGATATCGTGCGCGAGCAAATTCGTATCGCCGCCGGCCTGCCGCTCGGTTATCGGCAAGAGGATATTCATCACCGCGGTTTCGCGTTGCAGTTTCGCGTCAATGCCGAGGATCCGAAAAATAATTTTCTGCCGACCTTCGGTAAGATTTCGCGTTACTACGCACCCGGCGGACCCGGCGTGCGCGTCGATACGGCCATCTACACCGGCTACACGATTCCGCCATATTTCGATTCGATGTGCCTGAAGTTGATCGTGTGGAGTTTGACGTGGGAGGAGGCACTGAATCGCGGCATGCGCGCGCTCGACGATATGCGCGTGCAGGGTGTGAAAACCACGGTGCCGTATTACCAGCGCATTCTAGAAAATCCGGAGTTTCGCTCGGGCCACTTCAACACCAGTTTTGTCGAGGCCCACCCCGAGTTGACGCAGTATTCGGACAAGAAACGGCCGGAAGAAATTGCCTTGGCGGTCGCTACGGCGATCGCGGCGTATGCGGGATTATAGATTCATTGATGGAGCGCAACGGCTTGTGTTTCTGGGGCACGCAGCCCCCTTTTAGAAACAAACGGGGTCCGTGTAGCTCGCCGACGACTCCTGTCGTCGACTGCCCCAGAAACACAAGCCGCCGCACTCCCGACAAGTTCGGAGATAAATCTCATGAGTAAGAAACCGATTTTAATTAGCGATGTGGTGCTTCGCGACGGGCATCAATCGCTGATCGCGACGCGCATGCGCACTGAGGATATGTTGCCGATTTGTCCGCAGCTCGATGCCATCGGTTATTGGTCGCTGGAAGTGTGGGGCGGCGCCACTTTCGATGCCTGCGTGCGTTTTTTGAAAGAAGATCCGTGGGAGCGTTTACGCAAATTGCGCGCGGCGCTGCCGAATACGCGCCTGCAAATGTTGCTGCGCGGCCAGAATCTGCTCGGCTATCGTCACTACGCCGACGATGTGGTCACCGCCTTCGTACAAAAATCCGCGGACAACGGCATCGATGTGTTTCGGATTTTCGATGCGATGAACGATGTGCGCAATCTGGAAACGGCGATTCGC
This sequence comes from Spongiibacteraceae bacterium, assembly GCA_035455965.1. GTDB lineage: Bacteria > Pseudomonadota > Gammaproteobacteria > Pseudomonadales > CAMLJR01 > CAMLJR01. The sequence goes on along the minus strand of DATIED010000015.1, from coordinate 5,578 downwards.
GCCGTTAAGGCCACCGGCAAACACGCACAAGGCACGATCTGTTATACCACCAGCCCGGTGCATACCCTCTCGATGTTCATCGAGCAGGCAAAACGCATGGTCGATATGGGCAGCGACTCGATTGCGATCAAAGATATGGCCGGCTTGTTGACGCCGTTTGCCACCGGCGAATTAGTCAAGGGTTTAAAGAAAGCCGTCAATGTGCCGATCTTTCTGCACTCGCACAGCACCTCGGGCCAGGCGTCGATGTGCCATCTCGAAGCACTGCTGAACGGCGTCGATCATATCGATACCGCTATTTCGGCATTCGCCGGCGGCACCAGTCACCCCGCTACCGAATCGCTGGTAGCGGCGCTCAAGGGCACGCCGTACGACACCGGTCTCGATCTCGCGAAGCTGCACGATATCGCTAAGTATTTCTGGGATGTACGCAAAAAATATCATCAGTTCGAAAGCGAATTCACGCGCGAGGATGTCAGCGTACAAATCAATCAGGTGCCGGGCGGCATGATGTCGAATCTCGCCAATCAATTGCGCGAGCAGGGCGCACTGCATCGCATCGACGAAGTGTTCGCGGAAATTCCGCGCGTGCGCGCCGATCTGGGCTATCTGCCACTGGTTACGCCGACCTCGCAAATCGTCGGCGCGCAGGCGGTGATGAATGTACTGGCCGGCGCGCGCTATAAAACCATCACTAACGAAGTGAAGCGCTATCTGCTCGGCCATTACGGCGCGGCACCGGCGCCGGTGAATGCGGATTTGCGGCGCAGTGCGGTCGGCAGTGAAGAAGTGATCGACGTGCGCCCCGCGGATTTAATTCCGAACGAATTGCATAAACTGCGCGAGCAGATCGGTGCGTTGGCAAAATCGGAAGAAGACGTGTTGACCTTCGCGATGTTTCCCGACATCGGCCGCACCTACCTCGAGCAGCGCGCCGCCGGCAGCTTGCAGCCGGAATCGATCATGCCGCTGGAACGGCGCCAGATTCAGGAGCCGCAAACCGCTACCACTGCCACCGAATTCGTTATCGATGTGCACGGCGAAAGTTATCAGGTAGCGATTACCGGCGTCGGCATCAAAGGTACCGGTAAGCGTCACTTTTATCTCACCATCGATGGCTCGCCAGAGGAGGTTGTATTCGAGTCGCTGAACGAATATCAGGCAGAGAGCAAAACCGGGCGTAAACAAGCTACGAAGGATGGCCATGTCACCACCAGCATGCCCGGCAATATCGTCGCAGTGCTGGTGCAGGAAGGCGATAGCGTGCAAGCCGGCCAGCCGGTTTTGGTCACCGAGGCGATGAAAATGGAATCCGAAGTACAAGCGCCGATCGCCGGTAAAGTGATCGGCATTTTTGTCGCCAAAGGCGATCGCGTCACGCCCGGGGAAGTCCTGATCGAAATCGGCGATGCATAAATAGCGCAGCACATTTACAACTGACACAATTCCACTTCGCGATTGCCTGCCAGCAATATCGGGTAGGCATCGCAGAGTTTCGCGCGCGGCGTAAGCCGCTCATCTATGTTCGTTAACGTACAGACCACTATTCGTCCCCGCTCTAATCTATTTATTGGCAGCCTGTCAGGACGACCTTTAAAAATTTGTGCTGCGCTGCTCTCGCAGCCTGCACTTTTCGTAACGGCAAATTGCCGCAACGATAAATTTTTGCCAGGAGCGGCTGCCGTAAAAATTTTGGCGTATACAAATCGTCAAGAAAAAATATGTAGGGGACGATAGCCGTGCGAAAAAAACCTCTGCCGCAATTCGGTTTGCCATTACCTGTAGCTACATTGTCCCTGGCCACATTGTTGTTGGCTGCCGCCGCCGCCAGCCTGATCGCGAATAACGCCTGGAGCGAGGATAGCAAAGGCAGCTTAACTCTGGCTGTGGAAAACGATTTGTTCGGCGCCGGCACCGATAAGCACTACACTCACGGCACCGAAATAACGTATGTCTCCGACACCTACCAACCGAGCTGGCTACTTACCGCCGCATCGTGGATGCCGTTTTTCGAGTCGAATGTGGAGACGCGTTTCGTGACTTCGCTGGGGCAACAAATTTATACGCCGGCCGATACACAAACCGAAAGCCTGGTAGCCGACGATCGCCCGTACGCCGGTTGGCTATATGGCAGTGTCGGCTTGCTGAACGATTATCGCGCCAGCGCGCGCTATGTCGACAAACTGGAACTGGTGGTCGGCCTGGTAGGACCGCAATCGGGCGCACAGAGCGTGCAGCGCACCGTGCATAAATGGATCGGCAGCGATATTTCGCAGGGCTGGGATAATCAATTGCACAACGAAACAACGGTCGATCTGCAATATCAGCGCACCTGGATGCTGCCGCTGGTCGATAACAATATCGATGTCGTGCCGGATATCGGCTTCACGCTCGGCACCAGCCAGCGCTATGTGCAAACCGGCGCGACGCTGCGCATCGGCTCCGGGCTCGGCGCCGACTTCGGTCCGCCGCTGATTCGCCCCGGCGCGGCCGGCGGTCAGTATTTCAAACCGGTACAAAACTTTTATTGGTACTTGTTCGGCGGTGCTCACGGCCGCTATGTCGAGCACAATATTTTCCTCGACGGCAACACCGATCACGATAGCCACAGCGTGCGTAAAAACAGTTGGGTCGGCGATCTGCAGGCCGGTTTAGTGATGGGCATCGGCAACTGGCGGCTGACCTTGACAGAAATCCTGCGCTCGAAAGAATTCGAGGGCCAGGACGATCCGGATGAATTCGGCGCCATTGCCGTCACCTACCGACTTTGAGAATACGCGATGGCACGCCACGGCACTTTCCAAATGAACAGCACTCGCCAAACGAACAATACTCTGCAAATGAATATTCGCACGATGCTGGCCGCCAAAAGGACGCCACTCTCGCAGATACCACTAGCGAAAAAAGCAGCGCCTGAACACCTCGACCGCGCAACGTGGCCGGTTGCGCTGTTAATTATCTACGGCGTCGTGTGGGCCGCACTCGCCATTGCCCCGCTCGATCGCCACGACTGGCTGCTGGAAAATCTGCTGCCGCTACTGGCATTGCCGCTGCTCGCAAATGTTTATCGACACCATGCCGTTTCGAACTTCAGCTACACGCTGATATTTTTATTCCTGCTGCTGCACACCGTTGGGGCCCATTACACTTATGCCAAAGTGCCCTACGATGATTGGTTCCGCGCGCTGAGCGGTCGCAGTTTGAACGAACTATTGGGGCTACAGCGCAACGGCTTCGACCGGCTCGTGCATTTTTTGTATGGAGTAATGCTATTTCCGATGGTTTGGGAGTTGTTCGCGCCGCACATCGATAGCCGCGGTTTGCGCTATCTGCTGGTCGCGGCCTTTCTGATGTCGCACGCCGGTATTTACGAGATCATCGAATGGCTGGCAGCCGCTGGCTTCGGCGGCAATCTGGGGGTCGCCTACCTCGGCACGCAGGGCGACCAATGGGACGCTCAAAAGGATATGGCGATGGCCTGTCTCGGCACGCTGCTGGCAGTACTGGCGGCCTATGCTCGCGAGCGGCGACCGACCGCGTAAATCCAGCTATAATCTGCGCCCGACCCCGCGTCGGACAACCAATGTACTATTGAATTTCCAGCGCCGGCGCATCTCGCGTCGGCGCCGGTATTGTATTTTTATCGATCGCCCCGACGCTAAGCGCATCGACGGCACAGCACTGAGGCAGAACAATGAACCCGCGCGTCGGCGTCATCATGGGCTCTAAGTCCGATTGGGCAACACTGCAACACACGGCGGAAACGCTCGAGCAGTTGGGCATTGCGCACGAAGTAAAAGTCGTATCGGCGCATCGCACGCCGGATTTGCTGTTCAGCTATGCCGAACAAGCCGCGGAGCGCGGTCTCGAAGTCATCATCGCCGGCGCTGGCGGTGCCGCCCATCTGCCCGGCATGTGCGCCGCCAAAACGCATCTGCCGGTACTCGGCGTGCCGGTGCAGTCGTCGATGCTGAGCGGCGTCGATTCGCTGCTGTCGATCGTACAAATGCCGGCCGGCATTCCGGTCGCGACGCTGGCCATCGGCAAGGCCGGCGCTATCAATGCCGCGCTGCTCGCGGCTGCCATTCTCGGCAATAAGTATCCCGACTGCGCCGCTAAGCTGAAAGCCTTTCGCGCCGCGCAGACGCAGAGTGTGCTCGACAATCCTGATCCCAGAACGGATGGGGCCGATCCGCGCCATGCGGCAGAGCCCAAGCCATGAAGATCGGCATCATCGGCGGCGGGCAGCTCGGTCGCATGCTGGCGCTGGCGGGCCACCCGCTCGGCATGCGCTTCGTCTTTCTCGATCCGGCACCCGATGCCTGCGCCGCCGCTCTCGGCGAGCATTTGTGCGCGGATTATTCCGATCATCAACATCTGCGCATGCTGGCTGACGAAGTCGATGTGGTGACGTTCGAGTTTGAAAACGCCCCGGCCGATACCATCGCCTTCCTGTCGCAATTCGTGCCGGTTTATCCGGCCGCCGAAGCGCTGCGCACCGCGCGCGATCGCTGGCTGGAAAAAAATCTGTTTCGCGAACTGCAAATTCCCACGCCGCCGTTTGCCAATATCGAATCGCAACTCGATCTGGAGCGCGCTATCGCCGACATCGGTCTGCCGGCAGTGTTAAAAACACGACAGCTGGGCTATGACGGCAAAGGTCAAAAAGTTTTGCGCAGCGCCGCCGACATCGACGGTGCATTCGCCGCACTCGGCAATGTACCGTGCCTGCTCGAAGGTTTTGTCAATTTCAGCGGCGAGGTTTCTTTGATTGCGGTGCGCGGTCGCGATGGCGAAACCAAATTCTACCCGCTGGTGCACAATACCCATCGCGACGGTATTCTGCGGTTATCGATAGCGAGCACCGAACATCCGCTCCAAACGCTGGCCGAAAGCTACGCGCATCGCGTGCTCGACAAATTGAATTATGTCGGTGTGCTGGCTTTTGAATTTTTTGAAATCGACGGCGGCCTCACCGCCAACGAAATCGCTCCGCGCGTCCACAACTCCGGCCATTGGACAATCGAGGGCGCCGAGTGCAGCCAATTCGAAAACCATTTGCGGGCGATCGCCGGCCTGCCGCTGGGCTCGACCGCGAAGGTGGGCGAAAGCGCGATGATCAACTTTATCGGCAGCATTCCACCCCTCGCCAAATTGGCCGCGCTGCAAAATTGCCACACTCACGCTTACGCTAAAGAATTCAAACCCGGCCGCAAGGTCGGACACGCGACGCTGCGCTGCTTCGATCGCACTGCGTTGGAAGAAAGCATTTGCGAAGTGGAAGCGCTGCTGCCGCGTTAAAGCCGCACGTAGCAGCCATCCCAACGGTAATATCGATTCATATGCATAGCGAAGCCGAACCGGCACTCATTCTAGATAACGCCCCCGCCACGCTGTTTTTATTCGGCCTGGCCGGCGGCGGAAAGTCGTACGTCGGCAATTTAATTGGACGTTTGGCAGGCTGGCGGGTCTACGACGCCGACGACGACTTAACCGATGAAATGAAACAGGCGCTTGCCGAGCATCGTCCGTTTACCCCGCCGATGCGCGATCGCTTTTTCGAAATTGTCATCGACAA
>DATIED010000014.1:0-3456 GCA_035455965.1 Spongiibacteraceae bacterium | reverse complement strand
CGCCGCACGGCGGCTCCGGAATATCGTTAGGATCGGCCTGCGCGGTCAATTCCTTTTGATAAGCCGCATCGGGCACGAACGTAAAACGCAGCACACCCGCCGGCGCGGCAGTATCGCGGTACGGCGCCAATACACAACGCTTTGCCAGCGCAGCATCAGTGTGCGCGGCAAAAATTCGCCGCATGGCATTTTCGGCAGCCTCTTTCGACTGCAACTCAAACACATCGATCAACGCATCCGGCGCGCCGCCGTCCGAATAGCGAATAAACAACGACTGGGCTTTAAAAAATAAATCGATTTTACGATCGCCGAAATCGCAGCGCTGCACCCAGGCCGCGAGCCCGGCCGCAGCACTGGAACGCTGCTCCCAGACACAACCCGGCACCGGTGCGCGGGCAGGAGTTGCGGCTTGCGCAGTGGATTGGACTATCAGCAACAACGCGGTAAATGTGCAATAAATAAAAACTGGAATCTTTATATGCAATGCTGGCGATTTATTTTGGTTTTGAAAAATCATCGGCTAATCTCTCGATGGCGGGCTTAAATAGAATGCTCGGTGCCAACTATCAACGGCTGATCACATCGATAATACCGGTGGTGCCATCGATATCTATCGTGTACCTGCCGCCCATAACCTTTTGTCGAACCACTTCGGCGCCGACCGCGTTGTAAATCGCTTCGCAGCGCCCTGCGGCCCACGAATAATTTCGATCCCAGCTACGCCCCGAGGGGCCGAAGATCAGCACGATCGACGGCGGCATTGCCAGCTCGAAGGAGTAATCGATAGAATTATCGCCCTCGCGATAAATAATTGAACCACCGCGTCCATCGTTGATTATCTCGACTGTGAAATCGGTCATCACGCTTCCTTACGGGTTCATTGTCGGTGACGGTTGTTTATCGATGAGATCGCGCACGCGCAGTAAGTCGGCCGGCAGGTCGCCCTGCTGTTGCAGCTCGGTAATTTGCGCGGCGATGTCGCCGGCGACAGTGCGACCGTCGGGGCGCGGCTTGCGCCAATCGGCACCGCTTTCGATCAGCAGCGCCAGCAGATCCCAGCGCCGTTTGACGGCCAGTTCGAAGGCCAGCGGATTGCCGTAGGAAATTGCATTTTTATCGAGCCCGCGCTCGATCAGCAGACGCAGATGATCGGGTGGCAGATTACTGAGTCGACCGAATACGACCGGTTGATCGAACTCGGTCGACTGATTGGGATTGGCGCCGGCATCGAGCAATGTTCTAAGAAAAGTAATGTCATCTATTTTCAGCGCGGCATCGAGCCCGCTATTCGCATCGGCACCGAGCGCCAGCAATTGCTGCACCACCGCCAGACGCGAGCCGCTCGCGCAGTCCGGATTTTCGAACGCGCGCTCGGTGGCCAATCCGAGCAGCGTCATGCCGTTTTCGCCGCGCGTATTGATATCGAGACCGAATGCCAAATCTTTGAGTGCCGCCGCATCGCACGCCACCACCGCAGCGCCCAGCGCCTGCAACGGTTTGGTATCGAAATAGCCGCGACCGGACGCGGTCTGCGCTATTCGATAATCGATATAAACACTGCGCACTTGCGTGCCGAGAAATAGCAGACCGGGGCCGGCGACAATAAATAGCGCGAACATGCGCCAGAAAGTGCCGCGGCTGAATACGTGCAACAGGACCGCCGCCAGCAATATCAGACTGGGCACCAGCACGAAGAAAAAAATGCCCATCTCGCGGCCGCCGCTGTCCGAGCCGCCCTGCAACATGCCGAACAACATGACCGTAAACAATACGCCATCGGCCGCCGCGATCAGCCAGAATAAATAATTCATCGATATTCCTTTATCAGTCGTCAGTTGTGACAGAACAGTAAGCAGGATGGTATGAAAAGCGGCACTGAGGTGCGAACATCATTCAACCGCTCAGTGCTGCTGCGTCATCAGGACTCTAAAAAATCAGGGAAGCGCTGCAACAGATTGGCGATTTCGTTATCGGACACGGCGAATTCGAAACGCTGGCCCTGCCCGTCCTGGCGCAAGCCGTAAATATTGGTCCAGCGCCAGCCTGGAACCGCCGAGCGCGGTTTAACTTCCCAGGTAATATGACACAGCGCAAACGTATCGGAGACGGTTTCGATCGACAGCTGCGCCATGCGAATATCGTCGAGGCCGCGTTGCTGAAAACGCGCCAGCCACGGCACCATTTGTTCCAGCGCGGCATCCTGCGTGGCGAACTGCGTAATATTGCCGAGCGTGAACGAGGTGTAGGGTTCGGCGTAATGCGCCGCGTAGAGATGCGGATCGTTGTGGCGCGCCGCGGCGGCGTAACTATCGACAAACTCGATGACTTTATTCAGATCCACTGCCTTACCTCACTGTATTGATTTACGCGCCGCAAACTAAACATTATAAATAGCCATTGTCAAATAGCTCCGGGCGGAGCGATTATACCGGGGCTGCCGCAATACACGCCGCGCCGCCGAAAATCAGCGACACGAGCAATGTGCGGAGAGCTTGACGAGCGCACCAAAACCAGTTGAAGTGCCGATATGTCAACCGAGCCCGATGGATCAAGGGAACCCGCCACTGCGTCGGCGCGTAGCAATGATGCTACACACGACGCAGCCGTACTCGCATTGCGCAATAATCAGGCGCGCAATATCGCCATGCTGGCCGGCGCGCTCGATTGCATCATCAGCATGAACCGCGACGGCAATATCGTCGAGTTCAATGCCGCCGCCGAACAGACCTTTGGTTATCGCAGCGCGCAAGTCATCGGCCGGCCGCTCGCCGATATTATTATTCCGCCTGCACTGCGCGCGCGTCACTGGCAAGGCCTGGCAAAACGGCTGGCGACCGGCGAAGGGCCTATCGTCGGCCAGCGCATCGAAATCGATGCCATGCGTGCGGACGGCAGCGAATTTCCGGTAGAACTGGCGGTCGTGCAATATGAACTCGATGGCCAGCCATTATTCACCGGTTTTTTGCGCGATATCAGCGCGCGGCGCCGCTCGGAACAGTACGAACGCTTTCGCAGCGATATCCTCGAATTGCTGGTTAGCGGTGAAAAACTCGAACCCGTACTCGAGGCGCTGGTGCGCGGCGTCGAGCAGATCTGCCCCACCATGTTGTGCAGCATCTTGTTGCTGAGTAAAGACGGGAAATATTTCGATAAATCGATAGCGCCGAGTCTGCCCGCGTTTTTCAGCGCCGCCATCGAAGGTCCCGCGATCGGTTTGGGCGCGGGCTCCTGTGGTACAGCGGCGTTCACCGGCGAGCGCGTCATCGTCGAGGATATCGCCACCCACGCCTACTGGGCCGACTATAAAGAACTCGCCGCGCGCGCCGGCCTCGCCGCCTGCTGGTCGCAGCCGATTCGTTCGTCGTCCGGACAAATACTCGGTACTTTCGCCATCTATCATCCGCACCCGCACACACCGACGCTCGACGATATCACTGTCATCGAGCAATCCGCACA
>DATIED010000013.1:0-4233 GCA_035455965.1 Spongiibacteraceae bacterium | reverse complement strand
AATGTCCCGACAGGTACGGGATTAATCGGTGGAATGCGCTGGTAACGGAACCTTTCCGCCAGCAGCGCGAGCACCGTATAACTGGCGGGGCAAGTTTCGTCGATAGCCACACCAAAGCCTCTTGCGGCTTTATGCATGACCATAACTCTACAAAGTATATGTTCGTCGGCAGCGGTATCGCTCAGCAGTAGCTCAAGCTCCAACGGCTGATTCACTGCGACATCCATATACTCGCTTTCGACTAAAAACCCGTGCCGCCCTATGTTGCGCAAGCGGCCGACCGCCACGGGTAAACCTTGTTGATGAATTATCACTTTTACGTACGCAGGCATGCGCTGGCCATAACGGTGCTCCATGGCGATCTCCCGATAGAGTTCACGCCTCCATTCACGCAAAATTTCCGCGCCGCCGCCATGACCTAAATCAACGATTTTACTTGTGCTTTAAATCCACACTTTGATCGATATCAATACGGGACGAGCTCGATGAGCGACACTTCATACGAAGCTTCTAAATATTTTTAGTGGCAATGAGGTGTGCTATGTACAAACGAATATTTTGCCCGATCGACGGCAGCGAACCATCGCTGCACTGCATGCGCGAGGCCATCCGCTTGGCGAAAGATCAAAAGGCGGAACTGTGCTTCTTTCACATCGTCGATAACAGCACATTGATTATGTATATGCCGATAGTCGAAAGCGTTTTCGAGACGATGCGCCAGGAAGGTAGAAATATTCTGGAAAGCGCAGTAGCGGCGGCACGCGCGCAGGATGTGCAAGCCGAGCAAAAAATACTGGAAATCATGACCGGCCGCGCGGGTCCACTGATCGTGGAAGAGGCGGAAAAGTACGGCGCGGATCTTATTGCGATCGGTACTCACGGCCGGCGCGGCATTAGTCGCCTGCTAATGGGCAGCGATGCCGCCGCGGTGATTGGCGCCAGCAAGGTGCCGGTATTGCTCGTCAAATGATATCGCCAGAACTGATAGTTTTAGTATGTGGTAAAAATAGCCGCAATCCAGTAGCGATCCGTTGTTGCTATCTAACGCGAGCAACGCAACCATATCTATTCTCGATCAATTAATTAAACCTCATCCTTGTCGAAGCCAAGCCATTTTGATGCGTCAAAGAAGCTTGCTTCTGGCAACTTAAACCCGGGCTGCCGCTGGTGCAATTGACAACGCTCAATTCAACGTAACTTCCTGGCCCAACTCAGGCTTCGACTGCCAACACAATTTTTCCGCTCTTATGTTTTTTGCCGGCCAACATTTCATGCGCGAGCACTGCACTATCCAACGGCAACACTTCACCGACATTGGTGCGAATGCTACCTGCCTCCAATAATTCCGCAATGCGCGTTAAACCAGTGGACGTAACATCGACCAAAAAGAAAATTGCGCGCACGCCATGCTGCGCCGCGATATCGAGATCGGGTTGATTTACCGACGACACCAATACGCCGCCAGGTTTTAATACTGCAAACGAGCGCTGTTGAATATCGCCGCCGATGGTATCGAGCACTACATCGATGTCTTTACATTGTTCCTCGAAGCGCTGTGTGCTTACATCGATAACTCGATCGGCGCCGAGCGCATTCACGTAATCGAGATCGCGCGTATACGCGGTGGCAATTACGCGCGCGCCGCCTTGCTTGGCGAATTGCACCGCGTAGGCACCGACATTGCCGGCCGCGCCATGCACCAGCACGCACTGCCCTGCCGTCACCTGACCGTGATCGAACAACATTTGCCAGGCCGTGCTCGCGACCACCGGCACGGAAGCCGCTTCGATAAAACTCAAGTGTTTGGGTTTACGTGCCAACATACCGGTCTCGACGATCGCATACTCCGCATAACCACCGGTAAATTGCTTATTGGTGACGCCGAATACTTCATCGCCTATTTGTAGATCAGAACCGGCAAGGTCGCCCCCCAATTGTTCGACGATACCCGCCACATCGGAGCCAGGCGTTAGCGGCAGCGGCTGCGGTAGCGCGCTTTGGCCCGCCCTCACCCACGCATCCCAAGGTCCGACACCGGCGGCTTTAACGCGCAACAGCAACTGTCCGGCTGCGGGCAGTGGACGCGCCAGTTGCTCTGCAACGATAACTTCCGGGCCACCGAAGTGGTGTACGCGCATGGCTTTCATCATGACTCCCCTAAATTGCTCTTACCGATTCGTTACTCCCGACCGACAATAGCGGCCAGCCGATTACGATGCCAATGGGGAGACATAAGTCCTCAGACCCACAGCCACAATCGCTGATAATACAGACGCCCTTCATACCCACTGCTTGTGCTTGCACGATCGATTTGTGCAGCAATCGCGCAAGCTATCCAGCCAAATAATTTGGTATCGCTCGTTAATTTTAGCATTGCGTTATAAGGCCGCGAAAAATACGGTAATAGATGCTGCCGGCGGTCCAATAGCAGTGGATTCCGGCAAAAACTGCGGCTATTCTCTGCACTATTAAGGAGACAATAATTAGAAAGTGTAAATTATGAAAAAAATAATTCTGTTGCTGTGCGTGTCGGTGTTCGGCTCGTTGATTACAGCATCGACGCAGGCGGCGCCCGACCCCGATCAGGCGCGCCAGCAAATTGCGCCGCGCTTGCAACATCTGCGCGATATCGCGCAACAGCGACAAAAAGTTCGGGTTATCGCCCAACTTAGATCCACTGGAAGCGGTACACACACGGTACAAATCGACAATTCGCGCCGCGCCTTGCGCACGCTGCTGGCAAAACGCAATATTCAAGCACTTAGCGAATTCACCGAATTCCCATTGGCCGTGTATTCAGTATCCGCTACCGAGCTGGATACGCTGATCGATAGCGGCCTGGTCGAGCAGGTCGCCGAGGATGCGGTGAATTTCCCGACGACGCTGACTTCCGCAGTGCAGTTTGTGAAAGGCAATGTGCCGCGCAGCCTCGGCTACACCGGCAGCGGCGCGACTATCGCCATTCTCGATACCGGCGTCGACAGCACCCATCCCGATTTCGCCGGCCGCGTGGTCGCCGAAGCCTGCTATTCAACCAATGATGCCACGCAGGGCGTCACTTCGCTCTGCCCCGGCGCCGTCACCAGTAAAACCGGCACCGGTAGCGCAGTGCCGTGCCCCGCTTCGCTGTCGTGGGCCTGCGAGCACGGCACCCATGTCGCAGCGATCGCCGCCGGCAGCAATGCCACATCGCCCGGGATAGCGCCGGCCGCGAAAATTGTTGCCGTGCAAGTATTCTCGCAATCGACCAATGCCACCACCTGCGGCGGTACCGCCCCCTGCATTGTCGCTTACGACTCAAATGTGCTTAGCGGCCTGAGTTACATTTATAGCTTGCGCAATACCGTCAGCCTCAAAACCATCGCCGCCGTTAACCTGAGTCTGGGCGGCGGCCAGTTCACCGCCAATTGCGACACCTCTACGTATAAGACGCCGATCGATTCGCTACGCAGCGCCAACATCGCCACCGTTATCGCGTCAGGCAACAATGGCTATACCAACGCGGTCAACGCGCCGGGCTGCGTATCGACCGCGATCACCGTCGGCAGCGTCGCCGACCCCAGCGGCGTCGTCAGCTCGTGGTCCAACAGCTTGATCGGTCTGCTCGATATCCTGGCGCCCGGTGAAAACATTAACGCGGCGATTCCCGGCGGCGGCTATGCCACCTTAAGCGGCACCTCGATGGCCACCCCGTTCGTGACCGGCGCCTTCGCCATTCTCAAAGGCATCAATACCGCCGATACGATGGCCAGTATGGAAGCGCGCCTGAAAACCTACAGCACGCCGCAAGTGGATAGCCGCAACGGCGGTACTTTTCCACGCCTCAATTTAGAGTTGGTCACCGCGAATATCGTCGGCAGCAGTCAGCTTCCGACCATCGCTATTAATAGCCCGGCCAATAACAGCAAATTAGCCTTCGATAAAAAACCTTTCGCATTAAGCGCCACCGCGACCGATCCGCAGGATGGTAATTTAAACGCCAGCGTGAAATGGGCCTCGAGCAAGGACGGCGTTATTACCACGCCGGCCAATTTAAGCCTGGGCAGTCACACTCTGACTGCCAGCGTGACCGACAGCACCGGCTTTACCAAATCGGCCAGTGTGAACGTATCGGTGCTGAATGCGCCGACCGCGGCGATTACCGCACCGACAGCCGGCCTGCAGCAGCTCAGCTCGGTGCCGTTTACCTTTACCGCGACCGCCAGCGATATTGAAAATGGCAATCTCAGTGCG
>DATIED010000012.1:0-4696 GCA_035455965.1 Spongiibacteraceae bacterium | reverse complement strand
AGGCAGCGTGCAGCGAAGTGCCGGCGATTTATGTGCCACTGGCCGAGTTGCGCGCGGAAAACCCGGCGGTATTGTTCGATGGCGCTGAACACATGCCGCTGGTTTGCCTCGACGATATTGAAGTCGTGCTGGCGGACCTGGGCTGGTGCGAACAACTCTTTCATCTATTCAATAGACTCACCGACACGCATCGCAAATTGTTGATCAGCGCCGATCGGGCCGCAGCACAGCTGCCGTGCGCGCTGCCGGATTTGCGTTCGCGCCTGACCTGGGGCGGTAGTTTTCGTTTGTCGACGCTCGATGACGATGGCCGTCGACGCGCGTTGCGCTTGCTGGCGCACGAGCGGGGTTTTGAGCTGAGCGACGAGGTGCTCAGCTATTTATTCGCGCGCTTTTCGCGCGAGCTTGGCGCTTTGGTGAAATTGCTGGACGAACTCGATAAGCATTCGCTGGCGCGGCAAAAGCGCATTACGGTGCCGTTCGTGCGAGAGTTGCTCGATGCGGTCGGACACAGCGAATGACGTTGCAATGCCGCAGCCGGCGTGGAAAAAACTGGTGCACGGTGCGCTCGCTCGCGTTAGAATCGCGGCCGTGAGAGAGTAGGTCGTTATCCCAGGCGGCTGAAAAAAACGACAAAAAATTAATTTGCGGACATCCAAATTGAATAATTATGGAGGCATTATGAGATTACGAGCATTATCTTCGTTGTTAAGTGCGGCCCTGATCGCCGTGCCGATGACGGCAGCAGCAACCGAGCCGGGCACCGTTTATGTAACGCCGTTTGCCGGCTTCGAGCAGTACAGCTCCAATCGTTCCATCCCCCGCACATCGCAGGTAGGTATCGGCGGCGAGATGTATTTCACCGAGCATTTGGGTGTCGAGCTGGATTACATGCGCTCGCTGAATGGTGAAACACGCGTCAATAATTACGACGTGGATGCTTCGCGCTTGTCGCTGGATGGTATCTGGTCGTTTGGCCGCTTCGGCTTCAACAACATGTACGAACCCTACGTGAAAGCCGGTGTTGGCCATATCGAGTACGACTATCGCCACGGTAGCGACGATCAGGATACCGATCTCGATGCGGGCGCCGGTCTGCGGTTGCATTTCACCGATACCTTATCGGCACGCGTTGAAGCCAAGGCGCTGCACGAAACGCAAAGCAGCCAGACGCACGGTCTTTACACTATCGGTTTTAGCTACGCCTTCGGCGCATCGAAACCGGCACCTGCTCCGGTAGCTGCAGTTGCGCCGCCGCCGGCACCGTTGGATAGCGACGGCGATAGTGTGTACGACGACAAAGACAAGTGCCCGAACACACCGCAAGGGCGCGAAGTCGATGAAAACGGCTGTGAGTTTGTGCTGCGTAAAGCGGAAGAAATTCGTCTCGATATCAACTTCGAGACCGATAAAGCCGTGATCGGCGAAGCCTATGTGGGCGAAGTGCAAAAAGCCGCTAAATTCCTGAAAAAATATTCTCAGGTTAAAGCTGAAATTGCCGGCCACACCGATTCGACCGGCAGCCATGCCCACAACGAAAAACTGTCGCAACGTCGCGCCGAAGCAGTGCGCGATATGTTGATACAGCGTTTCAATGTTGCCCCGGCGCGTTTGACTGCAGTTGGCTACGCAGAAACCAAGCCGATCGCCAGCAACAAAACGGTTGAAGGTCGCGCGGAAAACCGTCGCGTCGTCGCTGTAATGAAAGCTGAAGTAACCGAAGACCCCAACCAGCGCTAAGCGGTTGGTAAAAAAAACCCGCGCGGTGCGAGCCGTGCGGGTTTTTTTATGCCGCGATATTTTCGCGCAGCTATTTATGATCGAGCACGCTACCGATAAAAAAACGGTACCGATAAAAATTATGCAAATGGCAGCGCTTGCCGATGCCGTCCAAAAATACGTTTAAAATCCGAGCCAGCGAAATAAATTACCGATCCAGGAGCCGCCTTGATTGGCGTCCATCTGCTGCGCGACCTGGCGTACATGCATTTGTTGCTGCAGCGTTAGCTTGGGGTATTTGGCCAGCAGCGTATCGATGGGTTGTCGTATTGCGGTCGGACACAGGGCTCGTCGTTGCGCGAGGCAGTTGGATGATTGCCCCGCGCTCGCGCAGTATTGGGTGGCAGTGTTCAGACAATTGGCCGTTTGCTGTTGGATTGAGGCGCACATTTGCTGTAGTTGCTGCTGAAGCTGCGTGGCGCAATCGGCTGTGGTATTGATCGCGCAATACGCAGCCGGATTACCGCAGGTACGTTGCAGCAATAGCTCGCGCAGGGCGCTCTGTTCCATTTCCTTGCGGCGTACCGCGGCGCGATGCGCGGCCTGCAAGTCGTTGACGTGAAAGTTTTGCTCGAGAAATTCATCGTCCCGGCACTGCTCGGCGCTGTATTGTTGAGCGCAGTTATTGCGAATACCGTCGAGCCAGCTCGGTGTGTCCGCCGCCGCGGCTTGCTTATCGGGGGCCGTTGATCCGGCGCTCGAATCATCCAGCGCCGATTCGCGATAATCGGGGTCGACGGCTTCGCTGTCGGCATGCAGCGAACCGACGTAGGCAGGGCCGAGTAATACGATGGCAGCGAATAATGGCAGGCGAACAAAGTTGGGCACGGTGCGACGTCCTGGCGATTTAACATTAAGCGACAGTATAGAACAGTGCTCGTGCCCTGCCGGCGGGACTCGTTAACACGCGTAGTTGATCACAGTGAGTTGATCACAGTGAGCCGGTGGCAATGAGCCGATCATGGTTTGGCGGGTGTCGCTGCGCCCATGCCGATCGCGGCCGCTAAGCTGGCCACGGTCTGTTCGCCCTGCAATACCTGCTTTAGCTGCCCGTCCGGACCGAATACAAACGTGCTCGGCAGTGCTTCCGGGCGCGTATAACCCAGCAATGCGGCCGGGTCGTCGAGCAGGACCGGTAGTGCGAATTTCAATTTGGCGGCTTGCTGCTGCAATGCCACTCCCTTCGCGCCATCGAAGTTGACGGCAAACACCGCGGCCTGCGCCGAGTATTGCTGGTTGAACCGATTTAACTCGGGTATTTCTTTGATGCAGGGCTCGCACCAGGAGGCCCAATAGTTGATCAACACCCAGCGTCCGCGTAAATCGGCAAAACGACCGCTGGTGCCGTCCACAGTTTGATAGTCCGCTTTGCCGCAGGCACCGAGTAACACGCACAGCAATGCGATAGACAAGCGTGGGCGCAGAAAGGCGCGTAAAAAAGAGGAGCGTAGAGAAAAGGAACGTAGAAAAGCGTAGCGTTGCATGCAAATGCCTAATCGGTAGTGTGCGATTGGTTGTCGGTAGAGCATGCCGCGGGTTGAGCATGCTCCGGCGTAAATAAATCGGCCAGGGATAATTGCAATTGCGAGCGGTTTTGATTCTGCAGTTGCTCGAATAATTGCTGATAATAATTTAGCCAGGCGCTATCGGCACTGAATGGCTTATCGATGGCGAGCGGCAATTGTTTAAAGCGTACGCACAACTCCGCCAGGCTATAGCGATGCAGATCGCGGCCCAATATATAGTCACCGTTGTGGTCGATCTTAATCAGCGCGGCATCCAGCAGCGTATCGCGCAGCATCGACCAACGATCGGCGGATAAGGTGTGTCGCCCCAGCAGGCGGTGTCTGCCCAGTAGTTCGCGCTCACTTAATGCCGCCCCGCGTCGATGATTGCGCCAGAGAATTTCCAGTATCGCCAGGGCGGCAACGATGTCCGGCAGATCGTCGTGATCGTCGAAGCCCGATAGCGCGTGTACCAATTCGGCACTGGCCAGTACGATGAGCCAGGAGATGTATATCCACAACAGAAATAAAGGAATCGCGGCAAAGGTGCCGTAAATAAGTTGGTAGCTGGCGTTTGCCATCACCTGCGCAAACAGGTGCTTGGCGATTTCGAAGCAGACACCGCAAACGCCGCCGCCAATCGCCGCGTGCGCCAGCGGCACGCGGCAATTTGGCATTGCCGCGAACAACAGCGTGAAGGCAATACTGGTGAGCACCAGCGGCGCGGCGCTAAGCAGTAATTTACGCGCGCCGAATACATCCACCTCGGTCAGCCAATGCAGCGATACCAGATACGTGCTGATGCCGAGTGCCAGCCCCATGCATAACGGTCCGAGACTGAGTATCGCCCAGTAGCGCAGAAAACTGCTCAAGCCGCGGCGATGACCGCGCGTGCGCCAGATGGCATTAAAGGTTTTTTCGATATTGGTGAGCATGGTGAGCGCCGTCACCACTAAAAACGCCACGCCGATGCCGGTCAATTTACGTGCCTGCGTCGAAAAGCTGAGCAGATAGGTTTGAATTTCCTGGCCGCTGGCCGGCATGAAGTGCGAGAACACAAAGTCTTGCAGTTGCGAGGTCGCACCGGCGAAGGCCGGCACTGCCGATAACATAGCGATCACCACAGTCATCAGCGGCACCACCGCAAACAAACTCATATAAGTCAGCGCGGCGGCATTGCGCGGGCAATCGTCCTCCTTGAAGCGGCGCTGCACATGTTGCAGCAGCCGCAGCAATTGCCGGCTGCGCAGGCGGATGAGAGTCATGGAGTATGCGGCGGTTGGCTTGGTCACTTCGGAGTGCCGTGTATAATGGACCATTAAAAGTATATCAGAGTGTTTGCGGCGGCACGTTTGGCTCGATCGCCGGCTATTGCGCGTCGACGTGCACATTGTGCGTAAACCGTTAATGGC
>DATIED010000011.1:0-11257 GCA_035455965.1 Spongiibacteraceae bacterium | reverse complement strand
GATGTCCGCTGATAGAACGTCTGACGGATCAATTTTGAGAATGATTGCGGGGTAGCGGCTGGGGAACTCCGCGAGTGCCGGTGGGGGCAGCACTGACGATAACGGTCCTCGCACCCGAAAACTCAAAGCGAAAGCCAGTGCTGTTCAATAACGCTGCGATCGCTGCCGCTGGATCGTAAAGACCTTTAATGCCCGGCGATTGCCGACCTTTCAACAAGTCGGCGCGAAATAGGATTTGCACGCCGGCCTGCTCCGCACACACGATTAATGCCGTATCCAACGCTTGCGGAGGAATATCGAAATATTTGAGGCTGCCGCTCGCAGATCGCTCGATGGGCTCCCCGGCAATCACCGCTCCCGACAGAGAGACCAGTGCGAACCAGCCCACGCACATACACCATCGAATTCCCTGCAGTATTTTCATCGATCTATCTTCGCGCTCTAATATGCAAACACACTGGCGGTAAATTGTTGAAGCACCGTCTCTCTGTCGGCGAATTAAGCGACTGACCGGATACTTGCGGGGGAGCACAGCGGTTATCAGTGCGGTGGTTTGGATGTGGCTGGCTGTCGACGCGGCGCGCCGGTCTCAAGCGGTGTCGATCTATCCAATACCAGGTTGTGGTCGTTTTCGTTGAGATCGATCGCCGCGGTGTCTTTGAGTGCCCGCAACCATTCGACGATGCCGGCAACTGCCACCGAGCCCGAGACATGTAGTTGCTTAATGGATTCATCCTCGACAACGATCGGGCGAGTCGAGTATCGGTTGAGATCGGCAATGACCGAGCCCAACGGGCGATCGATGAAGGTCAGCACACCCTGTCGCCACGCCCCGACGCGCTCCAAGCTCACCGCTTTAACCGCTCCCAGGTCAGCCAACGCTGAATAGCTGACTTCAGAGCCTGCATGTAATCGCACCATGGGCGCATCGTCGCTCGCCGCCACCGCGCGCACTTGCACAACCCCCTCAGCGACGCCGACGGTCACCCCTTCCGGCCCACGATGTACATTGAATACGGTGCCAAGCGCCTGCGCCGATCCGCCCGCAGCCTCTACGATGAAGGGTCGGTTTGGATTTTTCGCGACGTTGAACAATGCCTCACCGTCCGTTAACACGATGCGTCGAACATGGGACTCATATTCGACAGCTACACTGCTGGCACCGCCCAGCGTTATCAACGAGCCATCGGGCAGTGTCACGGTGCGACTCTCGCCGACCATCGTCGCGTACCTCGTCAATCCAGGCTGGGAGATCCAGAAAGACGTTGTTCTCATGCCGGCGACGATCGCCACCATCACCATAACCATCGCGGCGATGCTGAGTACCCGGGCCATCGGCCATTTCCCCATCCGACCGATGTTCAACCGGCGCAACACGGGACTCGTGCTTTGGGGGGACCTCTCCGCCGGCACCCCCTCAATCGACCAGACTTTTTCCACCGCATCGAACGCGGTCTGGTTTTCCGAAGACTCGGCTAGCCAAGCCATGGCTGCATCGATTTCTTCAACGGTGACATCAGAATCGCGCAGTCGTAAAAACCAGAAAGCGGCTTGCTCATGACGGTTGCTCGACGATTTCATTTTGATCCCTCCAGCTCCGCTAACCGGGCGGCACAGTGCGCGAGTGCGCGCAGCACATATTTGCGAACCATGCTCTCGGTCAACTCCATGCGAATAGCGATCTCCCCGTACTCCAACCCCATGAACTTGTAGCAGACAAAAGCTTGCTCGCACTTGGGGGGTAATTCTTTCAAAAACGTGCGAACCCAGACCAGTTGCTCGCGCGCAGATACCGCTCGTTCGGGAGAAGCCGCTTCATCTGTTGTCACGGCGAGGATTTCCTCGGTTATTTCCTCGCCAAAACGCAAGGGCGAGCGTTTGCGTTCGCGTAAGCGGTCGATGGCGATGTTGCGTGCGGTAACGTACAAGAGCGCGCGCAACTCCTGGTCCCGCAAGGTATCGCCACGCTGGAGCAAGCGGAACATCGCGTCCTGTGCGGCATCTTGCGCATCCGCATCGGAACCTAATCGGACCTTCAGAAAGCGAACTAGATTGGAGCGGTTTTCACGAAAAATTTCGCGCAGGCGCTCGCCTATCTCGCCCTCCGTCTGCAAGACTTTTTGCCCACTTGTGCGCGGGAACGGAATGACCACCCGCGACTGAGTCGGCGGCTCGTCTTGTTCTGATTCATCCACAATGAGTTTCGGCATGACATATAGAACGAATGAGCTCGCCATTTTAGGAATGGCGCTTTCAATTTCTACTGCAAAAAAGACCATAAGGACGAGCAACTGACGTCCAATCAATAGGCCCGGGAGCTTCCGCATCCACAAAATGATAAGGAAGTCCGCGCCAGGATACACGTCGTGCGATAACCCCGCTCTGACACAGTCCGGTCTAACAGCTTCGCGGCGAGGCCGTACAAAACGTTATCCAACGCTTTCTAAAAATAGAACGACCTGCAAGCAACGATCTCACGTCGGGTAATGGTCTTGGTACCCCCAGATTCTGGTATGCGCGACAACTTTTATATTTTCACACTGCCGTCGGCCAAAGGAGTCCTTCCCATTTTCGAATATCCGAAAGTTAGCAGTAGCCCTCAAGCCATCAACACTTCTAGCATTTCAAAAATTATTGGTCCGCAAAAACATCAGCTCCTTTTTATCTCCACTCGGAAAAATCACCCTGGCCAAAAAGGACCAAGCGATGAAATTATTGCAGAAATTTTAGAGATTAAACATCGCAACCCACGCTTCGGCTGTCCACGAATTGCACCGGAAATAGCCCATGCCTTTGGGATCGAAATCAATAAAGACGTGGTGCGAAGAGTACTAGAGAAACTTTTCCGCTCTCGAACGAGAGGTGATGGTCCGTCGTGGCTCTCATTGATCGGCCAGACCAAAGATAGCTTATGGAGCGTCGATTTTTTCCGGCGTGAAACGATTCTGTTACGGAGCTATGTGGTAATGGTCGTGATGGATGTATTCACTCGTCGCATCATTGGTTGTGGCGTGGAACCTGCCAACATCGACGGCATGAGTGTCTGTCGGATGTTTAATCATGCGACTTCGAAGCACGCTCCCCCGCGCTACCTTAGCTCCGACAATGATCCACTATTTTTATATCACCGTTGGCGAGCCAACCTGCGTGTGCTGGGTATCCATGAAATCAAATCGGTACCCTACACCCCAACTTCTCATCGCTTCGTTGAGCGCTTGATCGGTACTGTGCGACGCGAGTTTATCGATCACGCATTTTTCTGGAACCGTACCGATTTACAACGCAAGCTGGATTCTTTCAAGCAGTATTACAACGATGCGCGAGTGCATAGCTAACTAAAAGCCCAGACACCTAGGCTCGGCATTCATCTACGAATGGTACGACAAGCTCTCGCGGCAATTTTCATTCCTGCTCGTAAAGTAAATCACAGCCCGAAGGCGCGCGGCGCTTGAATGAATTTTCAATCGCTGCGGCCGCGAAGATGTTTGAGAAAAAATTTAACCATGATATCGATGGCCTCGCGTGCTTCTGGAAGATGCAGCGCATACCAGAACCCATGTTGCATCGCATCGAATACAAACAGATCGGCATCGACGCCGGCGCGCCGCAAGGCACGATGGAACGTGCTGGCCGAACTCAGTATCACATCGCGTGTGCCGGACACCATCAACGTCGGAGGGAAATGCGCGAGATCGCCATACAGCGGCGAGAACAACGGATCGTTGGCCGCGGTGTCGCCGCGATACGCACGAACTTCGCTGAGCTCGTGATCGACCGGCAATAGCAGTTCGCCGTAAAACCCCATCAGCGTATAAATCTGTGCAGTATCGCCAAAATCACTGAGATCTCCGCCCGCCGTAAACATCCCCAGACAAGCTGGTACCGGCAAGCCTTCTTTTTGCAGACGCATCGCAGCTTGCCCAGCCAGAAAGCCGCCGGCCGAAGTGCCGAACACGGCAATTTTCGTGGGCGAAAACCGCTCCAGCATTGCGCGATAAACGGCGACCACATCGTCGACCGCTGCCGGAAAGGGATGCTCTGGCGCGAGCCGATAATCGATCGCCAATACCGATATCTTCGCCAGATTAGCGATCGGAATCGCTTCGGCGAGCGCACCGGAGCCGAGCACAAAGCTACCGGCATGCAAATTAATCAGCAATTTATCGGCATGTTCAGTTGCAACTTCCAGCGGCCTAACCCAATGACAACGCACGCCCGCAATGCGCACCTCTTCGATTTCAACGGGAAACAAGCTACGCGCAAATTCATTGAGCTGTAGCATTTGGGCATCGACCTCCGCGCGTGCGGCCCATGCCGGCGCGGGATCTCCCGCCGGCCGCAATTGCGCGAGCGGCGGAGTGGCTAATAGCGCCTGTGCTTCCAGGCTAATCGTTTTGGGGACGGGGATCGTATGCGAGCCGAGATCGACGTTACCGTGATTATCGATTTTATAAGTCATGTGTGCTGCCTCTTCATTCAGCGCTATTCGCCAACAAAAGATACGTCAGTTATTTTTGGAAATCGTTGCGAATCGAATCCGACTCCAGCATTTTCGAATACAGTAAATCAACCAAATTTCGTTTAACGCGAACCGACGATTGCAAACCCGTCAAACTCTCAGCCTCCCTGAGCAGAGGTGCCGAATGCCGCAGTTGTAGGTGCACAAATAATGCGCTAATATCATTTTAACTTATTGATAAGTAATTTCTATAATTTATCGTACAACCCTGAAATCGTTATGAAAAACCATAAGACGTCGAACCGTGAAAACGACAAGCCGATGCGAATCCTTTTAGCGGAGGACGACCGACAACTGGGAGAGTCGCTGGCGAATGCCTTGACCCTGGACCACTATGTCGTCGATTGGGTACGGCGCGGCACGGAAGTATCTCCGGCACTGAGCGCAGCCAGCTACGATGCGCTGATTCTCGACATCGGCCTACCCGGACTTTCCGGACTCGACGTGGTGCGAAATCTGCGCCGCAAAGGCGATCAAACCCCAGTCATGCTGCTCACCGCGCGCGATGCCGTTGCCGATCGCATCAATGGTCTGGACATGGGCGCCGACGATTATCTTGGCAAGCCCTTTGACATGGACGAGCTATTTGCGCGCCTGCGCTCGCTGCTGCGCAGGAGCGGCGGTATGCCGGCAGCGGTATTGATGGCTGGTGAAATGGAATTCCATACCGAAAGCCGCGAAGTGGTTTTTCGTCAGCAACGCTCGGTGTTGCCAGCCAAGGAAATGGCGGTATTGGAAATGTTGGCGCGCAATCGTGGTCGCTTCGTAACGAAGGCACGGCTGGAGGAAAGTACCTATCGATGGGGCGAAGAAATAGGCTCCAACACCGTTGAAGTCTATATCTCGCATCTGCGCAAACGCTTCGGCAGCGAAACCATCGAAACGCTGCGCGGCGTGGGTTATCGCCTGGTGGTGTGATTTGAATCGCTCGCTGAAACGCCGCTTGACGGCCATCGTGATCAGCATTTTCATCGCCAGTTGGATACTGTCCGCATTGGCCACATCGCTGGCGGCGCGCCTGGTTATATCCAACGAGATCGACCGCGTGCTGGAAAGCATTTTATTGGCGGCTGAATCGATTAGCGGCTCGATGAATGGCGAACTGGAGCCGTTGCGGAAAATATACGAAAAGAAAATTGTGCCTGTCGCATACGCGGCTGGCACGCGCACTGGCGATGCCGAGCAGCCAATGCTGCTGCGCCTGCAGCAGAATCTATACAGCGGCGGTTTAGGCGTCCCCAGCGTTAACTTATGGTTTGAACGCACGCAGATATTGGTCGGCAACGATACCCCGGCGTTCCCGCGTCCGCATGCGGGAATCCGCGAAGGACAAGCCAACAATGTCGATATCGATGGCCTCAGCTGGCGCATTATGTACAGACATAGCGAGGCCAATCATTTTTGGGTTGCGGCCGGCATTCAGAATCAAAGGGCGCGCTTGGACGGAACGCAGCTGCTGCTGCAAATGCTGGCGCCACTGGTAGTACTGATACCGCTGACTGCGCTCGCCTTGTATTACGGCGTTGCCAGAGGTCTTTTTCCATTGCGCCGACTGGCCCGCGAAATCGAGCGCCGCGAGGAGATGGCGGCATTGCAACCGCTCCCTGCCGGCGATGTGCCGTCGGAATTGGTGCCCGTTGTCGATTCTCTCAATCATCTGCTCGCGCGTCTCGCCGACACCCTGGAAAATGAAAAGCGTTTTACCGCCAACGCCGCTCACGAACTGCAAACTCCATTAGCCGCTATCAGCACCGAGGTGCAGCTGTGCCATCGCCTGCTCACCGATCCGGAAAGCAAACGCATGATGGAACGCATCCGCGTGCGCGTCGAACGTGCATCGCACTCGGTAAAGCAACTGCTGATTCTGGCGAGGCTCGATCCGCAGAATACTTTGCCCATGCAGACCGTCGATTTGTCGGAGTTGATTCGCGAAGTAGCGTCCGAACTTGGCCATATTGCCAGCGACCGGCAGCTCGAATTGGCTCTCGACATCGATGCACAACAAACGCTGCAGGGCAACCGTGAGACGCTGCTCATCTTACTGCGCAACCTGCTCAGTAATGCCTTTCGCTACACGCCGCGAGCTGGCACCGTGCGCATATGCAGGGGCTCAAACAGGTTGACAATAACCAATGCTGCGGCGCCGATCGCCGATCCAGAGCAACTGGCAGATCGGTTTTTTCGTGGCAGTGGCGACAGCGATGAAGATACCGAGCCCGGCGCTGGGCTCGGGCTGTCCATCGTCAAACGCATCTGCGAGCTGCATGGCATAACGCTGACCCTCAACTACCTCGAATTGGAAAAGCACTTTCTGGTCGCGCTGCAATTCTCTTAAGACAGGGCTCGACCGAGCCGCTGGAAATATACAAAAGGCGGCGGGCCTTCAACCCGCTAAGTTTGCATCGAACAAAAACGCTATGGCGCTTAATGTACGCTTCAGGTTGTTCTCATATGCTGCTGTCGTTGCTGCATAACGGGAAACCCTCAATGTCGACCGCAGTTTTTGCCAATTCGGACCGCCACGTAGTTTTACGGCGGATTCTCGGCGCTGGTGCTATCTCCATCTATTTCAGTGCGGCGTTGCCGGCCGCTGCCGCGGACGCGCCGACCGGCGGTATGCCAGGTACACGCGCATTTATTCTCAGCAACATCTATGTCGGGAACGCCGGCGAGACAGGGGCTTGCGGCAAATTAACCGACAGTGCGCCAGAAACATTTTTGAAATCGTTGCCGAGCTCGGAGCAACAGAACTATGCAGCTCCTGACAAGCACAACCAATTATTTGCGCTAATGCAAAAGCAGCTGGGTTTCAAATGGATACAACTGGCGCAACGCAATCAGAATAAAAATCAGCTGTCTCCCTACTGGGACAAGCTTGTGATCGATGTCGCGCCGGAGCACGCGCGTATTGAAGATGTGCGCGAGCAGGCGGGAATTCCGGAGGGCAAAGGTGCGATTGTTTTCAACCATCATATCGTCGCCTATGACAGCTGCACCGATCCGCAAGACTTTCCCATGTTGAATACTGGCTTCCATCCCTACGACGGAAAACTTGCCTTCGGCATCGACCTCGACGGCAAGCGCGGCCGCGATCAATTCAACAGCCCTAGCGGCGAACCAGGCGTCGATAATCAGCTATGGCGGGTGCTGGGCTGCATGAAACATTTTCGCGAATTCGGCAATCCGGAAAATGCCGATGGCACCCTATTTTCAGCTGCCGCTCCGACCTTGATCGAAATTTCCAGAATCGATGATACCAACAATGATAGCGATGTCAGTGTCGCTGTGTTTTCCAGCATCGATCCATTGATTGCCGATGGCCGCGGTGTCGCGCTGGCGAATGCCAGCTATACGATCGATACGCGTCCCGAACTAATCGCGCATACCCGGGGCCGCATCGTCAACGGCGTTTTGTCCACCGACCCGGTCGATCTGACTATGCACTACAAGGAGCAAATCATCGACGGCATCCGCCAGCTGCGCGGCGTAAGAATTCGCGCAACTTTAAATGCCGACGGTTCAATCAAAGGCGGCTTCTATGGTTATTACATGCTCGACAGCTTCTACGATTCAATCAAGCAAATGACTCAGCTCGGTGCCAACCTGTCCAATCTGTCCTGCCCTGTTATTCATTCGGCACTGCAACGCTACGCGGACGGGTATCCGGACGCGACGAGCGGACGCAACACCGCTATTTCGTCGGCATTGAATTTTATCGGTGTCGCCGCGTTCGCCATTCAACCCTCCGCTATCGCCGAAGGCAGCCGTTATGCGCATTAAGCTTGTTCCGACTAGTCGGCTGTACCTGCGTATTTTAAAAGATTCTCTTACGTTATCCCTTCTCTGCTCGGCCGCAATTTATTCAATCGCAAATTGCGCCACGGCAAGCAGCAAGCCAGCGATCGAGCCATCGATTACATTGCGCCGACTAACGGAAGCGCAATATCGGCGCAGTATCGCCGATATTTTCGGCAACGACATTAAAATTGTCGGTAACTTCGAACCCGACTTGCGCGTTAATGGCCTATTAGCTGAAGGTAGTACCCAGGTTTCTGTTACACCCAATGGATTGGAGCAATACGAAAGCGCCGCGCGCTCCATCGCCGAGCAGGTGACCGACGAGGCGCATTGGAACAATCTGGTTGGCTGCGAACAAACGCACGCTGATCCGCGCGCTGAGCGCTGTACCGCCACATTTTTCAGGCGAGTCGGCAAACGCCTTTACCGCCGTCCGCTACGCGATACCGAGGTGGCAACCGCGGTCGCCGACACCCTCGCTGCCACAAAAAAGCTTGGCGCGTTACGCAGTGGAATGTCCGCCACATTGGCGGCAATGCTAACAAGTCCGGATTTTATCTTTCGAATTGAGCGCACAGCGAACATCGATGACAACAATCGACATCCCGATGCCACTCCACTCGATGCATGGTCCAGAGCCGCGCGACTGAGCTTCCTGTTGTGGAATACCACGCCTGACGACGAACTGCTGGCGGCAGCACAGAGCGGCGAATTAATTACCGAGGCCGGCCTCGCCCGCCAAGTCGAACGCATGATGGCCTCGCCGCGCTTTAATGATGGTGTGCGGGCATTCTTCGACGATTTTCTGCGCCTCGATGGGCTCAACACCTTATCGAAGGATGCAACGATTTATCCCGCATTTTCGCCGCGCGTAGCGCAGGACGCCCGCGAGCAGACGCTGCGCACTATCAGCGAATTACTGGTGAACAGACGTGGCAGTTATTCCGAGCTATTTACCACGCGCCGTTTTGCGATGAATCGCACACTCGGCCCGCTGTACGATGTTCCGGTTGCAACTAAGGATTGGTCCTTCTACCAATTCCCCGACACCGATCCACGCGCCGGTCTGCTGACACAGATTAGTCTGCTCGCATTGTATTCGCATCCCGGACGTACATCGCCGACATTGCGCGGCAAAGCGATTCGCGAAATTTTGATGTGCGAGGAGATCCCCGCACCTCCGGCTAATGTAAATTTTTCTGTGGTTCAAGACACTAACAATCCCGAACTGCGCACCACGCGCGAGCGCGTCGCCGCTCACCTCAATGATGACAATTGCGCAAGCTGCCACAAAAAAACCGATCCGATCGGACTCGGGCTGGAAAAATTCGACGGTGCAGGTCGGTTCCGCGCGCTGGAGAACAACGAAGCAATCGACAGCAGCGGCGAATTAGATCGCGAGCCGTTCGATGGCGCCGCTGCGCTCGGTGCCGCGCTGGCAAAATCTCAGGTTGCGAGCACCTGCCTCGTGCAGTCGGCCTATCGCTATGCGGTCGGACGCGCCATCCTTCCACGCGAACAATCCACCATTGCACGCTATGAACAAACCTTTGTCGGCAATGAGTATCGATTTATCGATTTGATACGAACCATCGCAACCGATCCCCAGTTTTATACGGTTGCCCACCCTGTTCAACATGCCGCGGTCGCGGACCGCAAGGAAACACCGTTATGAGCATTAATTTGTCGCGGCGCGGTTTTGTATTGCGCGGATTGCTCGGCGGCGCCACGGTAACGGTCGGCCTGCCATTGCTGGAGTTTTTTTTGGACGCCAATGGTAAAGCCTTCGCCGCGAATGTCGGCGGCGGTCCGCTGCCAGTACGCTTCGGAACATGGTTTTGGGGCTGC
This sequence comes from Spongiibacteraceae bacterium, assembly GCA_035455965.1. Lineage (GTDB taxonomy): Bacteria > Pseudomonadota > Gammaproteobacteria > Pseudomonadales > CAMLJR01 > CAMLJR01. Next base: position 1,092 of record DATIED010000011.1, on the reverse strand, counting down.
GGAATGATCCCATCGCGCTGGGTGCCGAAAACCACCGGCACCGATTACGATCTGCCGCCGCAGTTGGCGCCAATTGCCGCGCAGCGGCAACATATCAACATTTTGTCCGGCTTCAATGCCGATCTCGGCGCCAGGAATAATCAGCCGCATATTTCCGGCGCAACAGCGCTACGCACTGGCGCGTCTTCCGACAATTGGCAGCAGATCGCTGCGCCGACGTTCGACGTATTGATTGCCGATGCGATCGGGTCGGGAACGTATTTTCGTTCGCTGGAATTGACCACCGACGGCAATCCGCGCACAAGCTACTCCTACCGCACCGGCTCCTCGATGAATGCGTCGACGCCTTCCGCGGTCGATCTATATACAAAAATTTTTGGCGCCGACTTTCACGATCCCAACTCGGCGACATTTAAGCCGGACCCCAAAATCATGGTCCGCAAAAGTGTATTGTCGAGCGTCTCTGAGCAACGCAAGCAGTTGCAACAGCGAGTCAGTAGCGGCGATCGCGCCCGCCTCGACCAATATTTTACATCGCTGCGCGAAGTCGAACAGAAACTTGCGCTGCAATTGCAAAAGCCACCTCCCGCCCTCGCATGCTCGATTCCGCAAATGCCCAAAGCATTGCCGGCAGGTGCGGATTACTCCGATGTCGATGTACGCACCGCCAATCACCGCGCCATGTCCCAATTGTTGGTGATGGCACTGGCATGCAATCAGACGCGTGTCTTTAACATGGTATTTTCTGAAGCGGCATCGGATTTGCGTCACGCTGGCAATACCACCGCCTATCACCAAAGCACCCACGAAGAATTGATCGATCGCAAAATCGGTTATCAGCCAACCGTCGACGTGTTCGCCACGCAAAGCATGGCGGCGTGGGCCGACTTCGTTGCGGCGCTCGCTGCGGTTCCCGAAGGCGACGGCAGCCTGCTCGATAATACGCTGGTGTTCGCGCACTCCGACGTGTCGATGGCAAAAAATCACGATGTCAACGGCATACCAATGATGACTGCCGGACGCGCCGGCGGGCGCATCCGTACCGGCCTGCACATCGCCGGCAATGGCAGCCCGGTGACGCGTGCGGGTTTG
>DATIED010000010.1:0-3553 GCA_035455965.1 Spongiibacteraceae bacterium | reverse complement strand
ATGCCCTCGGTGAGCAGCGCATTATTGACTACCGACGATTGCGTTTTGCCGGCGCGCACGTCGTACAGCAGCACCGGAATTTCAGGATCGGTATCGCTGGCAAAACTCGCGACGGTACCCCTGCCGAATTTCGCCGAGATCAGCAGCATGGCCGGGCGATCGTCGCCCTTGCCGAAATCGAGCATTTTGCCGGTGCTGTCGAGATTGGAACTGACGAAAATGCGCAGATAGCCATCCTGGTATTTGGAGGCGACACCATTCACTTTGCCGGCATCGACCGAAGCGGCCACCGGTTTGACGAAGCGCGGCTGGTTCGACGGGCAGCCGACGATGGCCAATGGCATTAACAGAACGGCGAGCAAATTGCGGAATAGACGCATACAAAACTCATGACGAGGAACGTTGCGGTGGTAAAGCGGCGATTCGCCGGCAGCGATAGATTTGATAGTGCCGACAGCGTATCAGACATTGCATGCTATGACAGCGCATTGCGCCAGAGTGCCGGCGCTCAATATTTATTCAGCAAATTTCCTGACCGCCACCAGCGCATTTACGCACGCGCAAAAACAAAGAGGTGGTAAAAGGAGAATGGCAATCCAAGGTGCTGGCAACGCGCCCTTACCTGCTGCTCGCAACAATTTCGTGCAGGCGCACCATCGATGCTCTCAGCCCAGAAACGAAAAAGGCCGATCGTTACCGATCAGCCTTTTCGTTGTATCTAATGGTGCGCTCGGCTGGATTCGAACCAGCGACCCCTTAGTTCGTAGCCAAGTACTCTATCCAACTGAGCTACGAGCGCACAGGGCGCGTACTATATTGAAACACCCCCGCAACGTCAAGCATTTAGCTGCTATATCAAGGCGTTGTTCGACAAATTTTCGGTGCCTGATTTTCGAGCAGCTCCGGCCGGCACAAAGCCGGAGTTTTTCGTGGTTATCCGCAAAGGGCGCCGCCATAATAGCGCTATGCAAACACTAGAAAACCTGCAATTCGACAATAGCTTCGCGCGCCTCAGCCCCACCTTTTATACGCGGCAACAGGCGCGCGGGCTCGATAATCCGCGCCTGGTGGTGGCCAGCGCGGCGGCCGCCGAACTGCTGAATCTCGACCCCGCGCAGCTCGATCGATTGGACTTCGTGCAATATTTCAGCGGTAACCGGCCGCTACCCGGTGCCGAGCCGCTCGCCATGGTGTATGCGGGGCATCAGTTCGGCCAGTACGCCGGCCAGTTGGGCGATGGCCGTGGGTTGCTGCTCGGCGAGGTGGTGTCGGAGTCACACGGGCGCTGGGATCTGCACTTGAAGGGCGCGGGCAAAACCCCGTATTCGCGCTTCGGCGATGGGCGCGCGGTATTGCGCTCCAGCATTCGCGAATTTTTGTGTTCGGAAGCGATGGCAGCGCTCGGCATACCGAGTTCGCGCGCGCTGTGCGTGATCGATAGCGATACGCGCGTGCAGCGCGAGCAGATCGAGCGCGGCGCGATGGTATTGCGCCTGGCGCGCTCGCATGTGCGCTTCGGCCACTTCGAACATTTCCATTACACCGAGCAACCGGAGTCATTGCGCGAGCTGGCCGATTACGTGGTTGCCAGGCACTATCCTGAGTTCATCGCGAAAGCGGATCGCCACGCCGAATTATTGCGGCAGGCGACCTTGCGCACCGCGACGTTAATTGCGCACTGGCAGGCGGTCGGCTTTGCGCACGGCGTGCTCAACACCGACAACATGTCGATCGTCGGCGATACCTTCGACTACGGTCCGTTTGGTTTTCTCGACGATTTCGATCCGACCTTTATCTGCAATCACTCCGACGATCGCGGCCGCTACAGCTTCGAGCGCCAGCCCAGTATCGGTTTGTGGAATCTGAATGCGCTCGCGCATGCGTTGAGCGGCCTTATCGATATCGACACGATTCGCAGCATTCTGCAACAGTACGAGCCGCATCTGATCGGCGTCTACAGCCAATTGATGCGCAATAAATTAGGCTTGGTCGAGGACCGCGCCGAAGACACCGAATTACTGAGCGAACTGCTGCAGCTATTGGCAAGTAATCACAGCGACTACACGTTATTTTTTCGCCGGCTGTGCGATTTCGACGAAAGCCAAGCGCATTCGCCGCTGCGCGATGACTTTGTCGATCGCGAGCGCTTCGATCGCTGGGCGCAGACTTATCGGACTCGACTGCAACAGCAGCAACAAACGCGCGAACAACGCAGCGCAGCGATGCAACGCGCCAATCCGAAATTTATTTTGCGCAATTATTTGGCGCAACAGGCCATCGAAAAAGCCGAACAGGGCGATTACAGCGAAGTACAACGGTTGTTTACAGTTTTGCAAAACCCATACGACGAACAACCCGGCAACGAAAGTTACGCCGCTGCCCCCCCGGATTGGGGTAAACATTTGGCGGTGAGTTGTTCTTCTTAAGAAGTGATTGGTTTGCTGCTAATGAAAAATGATCGAACAATTATGTTTTTACCAACACCGACTCCGAGCTGATTAAGGCGCGGCGGCGTAGAATTTTGCAGGGACGTGAGCAGCCAAGGATGGCTGCGCCCGAGCCTAACAGGATGTTTGCTGTCGGCGATCCCAGCAAAACTCTATGCCGTTGCGCCGCGCGCTCTAGCGGCACGAATCCTGTTAGCTTTTTCTCTTGCCGTCAGCAACTGACTAGACACCAATATTACCCAACGTCGTCACAATCGAATTGAGGATAGCCGCCACGCGCGGATACTCCGCCTCGAAGGTTGAAACCGCGCCCTCGACCTGATCGACCAGCGAATCGTCGGTCGTGCCATCGTCGAGTTGCGACTCGATATCGGCGACCAGGCGATCGATCGGCGCGCGCTTCTCGGCATCGACCGCCAACGAATCCAGCGCAGCATTCAAATGTTGTAACTGCTCGCGCAGATTTTTCTCGTTCACGATTACTCTCCTTTATTTCTACTATTCGCCATCGATCTTAACACCGATGCGGCCGGCATGAGCTACTCCTCTTTAGGCTTGGCAACGCGTGCGGCGGGCTTTTTGACGACCGGCGCTTTTTCCGGCGCGGTGATCGCATAATTCATCGCATGATAAATATAATTCTGTTCGACGGTGCGATGAAACAACTGCGCCCAGGGTCCACCGGCGTAGATCGGTACGTCTTCGCCCGAATGCGTCTCCTTCGACAACGGCACCAGCGCCTGCTGCAAATACTCCGGCTTGGTAGTGTCGACATCGCCGATATCGCGGCGCTCGCGCTCCGCCGAGGCGGCATTGCGCACGGCGATGGCACCCGGGCCATTCATATAGCCAAGCGTCGTGTAGGGCTTGCCATCGAGCGCAGCTTGCGGCGAGTCGCTGGGTTTGTCGTTTTCGTCGCTGCCGATCACCTTACCGAGAATCGGATTGCCGCGCCTGGCATAACCGGACATCGTCAACGTATGACTGTGGTCGGCGGTGACGATGATTAAGGTGTCTTTGCTATCGGTGGCAGCCAGCGCCGCGCGCACGGCGTTGGCAAATTCGCGGGTTTCATCCAGAGCGCGATACGCATTGCCCATATGATG
>DATIED010000009.1:0-7074 GCA_035455965.1 Spongiibacteraceae bacterium | reverse complement strand
TCACCGCCTCTTTCAGATATTTATCTAAAGTTAGTCTGTGCATGGAAACTGTATTGATAAGGGATAGATAGCGAATATGCGGGTATTCTCGCTTCTCGTAACACTTGGCAACAGCTTGCATGAGTTCTTTAACGCCGTCGGATGCTCTGTCTGGTCGCGAGTTTTCCATTGGCTTGAAAGGGTTTTTCCCGATTTCTGGTTTTTCATACAGCGGTGCATTTAAAAGCGTTCGGAGAAGATCGTCAAAACTATATTCATTTTCAGCGTCGTTGGAGAAATTTATGTAAAGCTTTGTCTTTAAAAAAGTTGGCCTGTAATTGGTTCCGTTCTGTCTTATTATGGGGATAACTTTACTGCTATCTATTTTTGCAAGGAGATTGGAGGTTATTATCATTTTTTCATAACCAACACCACCTTCACCTGAGTTGGCCTTTTCTACATATTTTTCACTACAAATCATCAAGACAAAGTTCGCGGCCTCTAACTGCTTTTCCATGAAGTGAGGAAGGTCATCGCCAGGCTTTAAGTCCCATTGATCTAATACAGCGTCAACGCCACGGTTCCGCAAAGTTGTTGCGAAATCCATGACCCACTCTTTATGTCGAGCCGAATCGTGCGAGTAAGAAATAAAAGCTCTTGGTGGATTCATTTAATATCCTAAGTTTCGTCTTTTGCATAACTAATTAGTAAGCAGACCTGTCCGCATTTAAAAATTAAACGCGACGCGTCGTTTGATCTTGGCTTTTGACGGTTAATGCGGATGCGTCGGTTGATTTAGTCCATTATCACGATCTTTATTTTTAGGCTGGAAACCGCGCCAGCTGTGGGGTGGAGCACCTTCCTATAATTGTTACGTAAAATAACCCGATGGCTTCGCACTGTCCAGCAGAAGGTACAAACCGCCATTTTTGGTCAAAATACCGGTTATAGGGCGGCAAGTTCGATCAACCACATAAACCTGCACCGAGTCGATGGGTCTTGTCTTGTGCTCGGCGTTCATTGTCCGCTCATTAAATTCCTTGCTCGTAAATAGCAAAAACGCAATACCTGAGCCTACGATTCCTGACGGTTCATCGCGATAACGAGCTGGCTTCCAGTGTTCTGAAAAGAGCAGTCGATCAGTGTGCTGTCATGCACAGAGCCAACGAAAACTCTGGTGGGGTTAGCAATCCTGTTGGCCTGATGAGGGTGACGTTAACTCGGTCGTGACGAGAGCGGTAAGGGGTGCTATTTTCAGGGCAGCGGAGGCGGGGCTGCTAAAGGCACGTCAAAGCCGACGTGCTCGGAGCTGTATAACCACGGATGAAGACTCAATGAAATAAATTTATTTCACAGCCTGTCCAAAAAATAGTACCCCTTACCGATCTCCTGCGCCGATGCGGTTTTTGAGCGAAGCCAATCCTGCTTGCCAGGCCTAAAAAATAGTCCACTTCGACTCATCGTAATTTCTTACCGTTTTAAAGCTTACGCACCAGCGTCAAACCATCGCCGACCGGCAACAAACTAATTGCCACGCGCTGATCGTTATGCAATTTTAAGTTGAATTCGCGCAGTGCAACGGTGGAGCTATCGTTAACTGCAGCATCGATAACGCGACCACTCCACAACACGTTGTCGACCAGCAGCACGCCGCCACGGCGCAGCAATTGCAATACCGCTTCGTAATAGCCTACGTAATTTTCCTTGTCGGCATCGATAAACGCGAAGTCGTAGCTATTGGCCTCACCGTTATCGAGCAATTGCTGCAGCGTCTCCAGCGCCGGCCGCAGTTGCAAGTCAATGCGCTCGGCGACGCCGGCGCGCTGCCAGTACTCGCGAGCGATGTCGGTATATTCGGCGCTGATATCGCAGGCGACGATCTGGCCATCAGATGGTAGCGCCAGCGCCGTGATCAACGAGCTGTAACCGGTGAACACGCCGACCTCCAGCGTGCGGCGCGCGCCGATCAGCGATACCAGCCAATGCATGAACTGTCCCTGCTCGGGAGAAATCTGCATGCGCGCCGCCGAAAGTTTTGCAGTGCGTGCGCGCAGCTCTTTAAGTATCTCCGGTTCTCGCAGCGATACCGCTAATAAATAATCGTACAATGAGTCGGTCAGATTTATGCTGCGATTTGACATGGGGGAACCTCGATTGCCAGTTGTCAGTGTTTGGTTGTTAGTTAATAGATAGACCGCTTCATTACAGTAAGTGTTCGTATTCGAAGTAGGAAATTTTATCGGACAGTACGCCGGTCTCTGCGACGTAGGTGTCCCATAGTTGCAGTAATTCTTCGAGTTTGTGTGGATGACTGGCGGCGAGATCGTCGATCTCTGCGGGATCGTTGCTCAAATTGTAGAGCTGCCAATCGCCGGTGCCTTCGGGCGCTGGCAACTGCACAATTTTCCAGTTCCCCTGGTGCAGTCCGCGCCGACCGAATAACTCCCAGCCGGTGGCTTCGTCCGCCGTATGCACGCGATCCGTCGCGGCATTCAGATAATCGAGCATAGAGCGGCCGCGCATCGCGGCGACTGCGCGATCCTGATATTTGTCGCCGTCCTGCCCTGGATGTTTTACACCGGCGAGTTCGAGCAGCGTCGGTGCGATATCCATCGCCGTGCTGAAAGCCGTGCTGATTTGCTGTTGGCGCGCAAAGCCGGGGTAAGTAATAAAGTTGACGACGCGAATGCCGCCCTCGGTGGTGAACGCCTTGTACAAGCGCGATGGTGCAGTGGCGGCTTGTGCCCACAGGGGGCCGTACCAGACAAATGAATTGGGCTTGCCGATATTATCGAGTGAGTTATCGTAGTGCTTACGAATCTGCTCTACCATTTTCGGGCCGAGAATCGGCACCGCTTCCATGATCGCGCCCTCGGCGCCGTTGTCGGACATAAACAACACAACGGTGTTATCCAACTCGCCGCTGGCGCGTAAATATTCGACCACGCGGCCCACGTTCCAATCGAGGCGCTCGACCATTGCCGCGTATACCTCCATGCAGCGCGCCGAGATCGTCTGTTCCTCCGGCGTTAAATCCTGCCATTGTTTATCGCGCGAGAAAATCGGATGCGCTTCGAGATCGGGCGCGCACAAACCCAATTCTTGCAGACGCTGCAAGCGCTCGGCGCGCAAGACGTCGGGACCGGCATCGTAACGGCCGCGATACTTCAATACCAGATCGTCGGGTGCCTGCAGTGGATAATGTGGCGCGGTGAACGGCAGGTACGCAAAAAATGGCTGCTGTTTGTCGTCGCGCTCCTGAAAGAACTGCAACAGTTTGTCGGTGAAATAATCCGACGAATAAAAATCCTTCGGCAGATCGTCGACAAATTGATCGTCCTCCATGTAAGCGGTGGCGGCATTGCGCGCGCCTAAATCCAGATGTACCGCGTAGTGGTTGGCACCGGCTGGCAACAGGCTGAACGAACGTTGAAAGCCGCGCGCCCATGGTGAAGTTTCGCGCGTATTGCCCAAATGCCATTTGCCGGACATCAAAGTCAGATAGCCGGCATCGCGCAATAATTCGTTAACGGTGACCACTCTTTCATTCAAGTAGCCTTCGTAGCCCGGCGCGCCTTCGAACTCGGGAATTGCTACTTCCAGCATGGTGCCGATCCCGGCGATATGTGGATCGGTGCCGGTCATCAGCATCGCCCGCGTCGGCGAACATGCCGGCGCCGAATGAAAATCGGTACAGCGCAAACCGGCTTGCGCCAGCGCGTCGAGATGCGGCGTGGCGATTTCGCCGCCGAACGCGCCGAGATCGGAGAAGCCGAGATCGTCGGCAACGATCAGTAAGAAATTGGGACGCTTTTTCGCGCCTGTTGTATCTTCAGTGGCGGACATAAAAATTATCTCTGAGCGATTACATCCGGCCTATGGTAACTCAGGTGTGAGCGAACAACAGCTCGGCTGTGGACTGGCAGCGTGAGTTAGCGATGGATAAATTTTTGCCTGATTGGCGATGCGACGCACGGAAAAATGCACATCCTTGTGCGGGAGTCTCCGCGTAAACTCCGACCTCTACGAGAGATAAATTACCAGCGCGTGGTCAACGATATACCCACTGTTCTCGGATCGCCCCATATCGAAGTATCGCCGGTGGCGCCCTGGAAGCCGGGCAGTGCATGGTTTTTATAGACCTTGTCACCGACGTTGTTGGCGTAGGTGGTGACGGTTACTTTATCGTCGGCGGTGACGTATGAAAGTCGCGCGTTAACGATGCTGTAAGCACCCTGTCCCAGCAATGGATCGTTTTGGTTGGTGGTGAAGAAATATTGTTTACTTTGATATTTCAAATCGCTGCCTGCCACCAGCTTGCCGCCGCCTGGCAGCGCGAAATGGTAGTCGGCACCGAGCACTCCGGTATAGTGTGGCGAGCGCACGAAGCGATTACCGCTATAACTGACGGTGCCACCGGCGCTCGGTACATCGAAGTCGGTGAACTTGGTATTCAGGATGCCGAGGCTGGCATTGATATGCAGCGCCTGAATTGGCAGTACTTCGATATCGAATTCGGCGCCGCTGGCTTTACCGTGCTTAACGTTTTGTAAATACGAAACCGCAGTGCCGCCGGAGCTTGGCAACGGCGTCACGACGTTCACCTGAATATCGTCGTAGTTGTATTTAAAGACGCTGGCGTTGGCATTCAGGCGACCTTCGAGCCATTCCGATTTCGCGCCTAACTCGTACGAGGTCAGATATTCCGGATCGACGATTTTAGACAGCGCGGCCTGCGCGGTAGCGCCGGTGTTGTAACCGCCGGAACGGAAGCCTTTCGCATAGCGGAAATAAACGCGCGCGTTGTCCGTTATTTTGTATTCGGGCGTCAGATCGTAGGTGACTGCATGCCAATCCTTATCCTCGTCCAGAGCGACCGGTACACCGAACGTCGTTTGCACATTGTTACTATTCCACCACGCGCTGGGATCGTTAAATGTAATCGCGCCGCTGCTGGCGATGCGTTTGAAATCCAGCTTTTTGTTTTCGGTGGTCCAGCGCAAACCGGCGGTGACGTTTAAATCATCGGTGAAGTTATAGGTCGTGCTGCCGAATACCGCGAAGCTTTTGGTTTTATGCGTGTAATTGGCATCGCTATAGCTGGCCGGTGGAGCAGTCGGCGGTGTCGGCGTCAAATTGTTCAATTTGGCGCTGGCGTAATCCGAATCGACATTTTCGTGCAGATAATGCAAGCCGGCCAGCCAGTTCCAGCGTTCCTCGCGCGGCGAAGTCAGGCGAAACTCCTGCGAAACCTGACGCGAGGTTTCATCGCGCCGCGAGCGGCCCAGTTCCAGCGGCGTGTAATCCGAATCCGTGAAAGCTTCGTTCGTATAATCTTCATACGCGGTAATCGATGTTAACGCCAACGCACCGAGTTGCCATTTGATGTTCAGCGAGACGCCATTCTGCGTTTGATCGAGGCTGTCTTCGGCATTGGTGTTGACGTCGTCGATCGACGTGGAGGGAATAAAGCCATTGCGATACGCACCGTTGACGCCGGTGCCGGTTACCGTCGAGGTCGTGCCATCGGTGGTGTAATGGCGGGTATGCAGGTTGAGTAATGCCTCCAGGTCCTGCGTAATTTCTCCGAGAAATTGCAGGCGGAAATCGCTGTCGTCGAAACTGCCGTCCTCCTGGCCGGTATGAAGGTTGTTAAAGCGGCCATCTCTGCTCTCGTGATGAAACGAGCCGCGCGCCGCCAACTGCTCGCCGCGAATCGGGCCGCCGAATGCGCCCTCGATAGTCTTGTCGTCGTAGGTGCCGTAATCGAGTTTTAAGTAGCCATCCGGCGTAAAGCTGGGCTTTTTCGAGACAAAGTTGATCGCGCCGCCGGTGGTGTTCTTACCCCACAAAGTACCCTGCGGACCGCGCAACACTTCGACGCGATCGATATCGAACAGCGGGCCGCCGGTGGCGCTGGCGTTGCTGATATACACGTCATCGAAGTAAATGCCGACCGGGTTCGGCGAATCGATACTTTGCACGCCGGTGCCGACGCCGCGAATCCACCAGCGCGGGCGGCCGTGCAATTGGGTGCCGGCCGATGCGTTCGGTACGAAGTTGACAACCTCGGTGGCGCTGCGACCGACGCCGGCCTGCAATAAGTCATCGCCGCCGAGCACCGTGATCGGCGTCGGTACTTCCTGTGCGGTCTCCTCGCGTTTTTGCGCGGTGACCGTCACCTTCTTCAACGTGACCGCGTCCTGCTGCGCATCGGCGCTGCTATAAAGAGAAGTTGTCCCCCCCACAGCTAATACAATTAATTGGCTGAGAATTTTCTTTTTAGTGAGCATGAAATCGATTCCTGGCTAGTCTCAATGTTTTAATAAATTGGCTTTGAATAGTTTTCTGGTAGCGGCTTTAATAACTCCGCGTTAGCTATTGCAAAGAGCAGAATTTATGCCATTGAAATAACCTTAAAAGCATATCGATAGAATTAATGCGCGGAGCCTTATTTAATGCGCAGCAGAACGCATTAATTTCTGTAAAATATCTTTGCGTTAACAGTTTTAATAATTGGCTAACGTGCAGTTATCTTGTGTTTAAAAGAAATTCTGCTTGGCGTAATGCAGTACTGATGATGACGTGTTGGTCAGGCAACACCTGGCTTGGGGCGAGGGCGTTTTTTGACCTCCTTAATATCGATTTTTTTATGTATAGAGATTTTCTGTAGGAATGGGTATGTCCGACTCTCGCAGCTCCGAAGTAAATAACGGCGATGTGCAAACGCTATTGCGACACGCGCCGTTTCAATCATTTTGGAGCGCGCGTATTTTGTCGACGCTGGCGGTGCAGATACAGACCGTCGCGGTCGGCTGGCAGGTCTACGATTTAACGCGCAGCGCGTTCGCGCTCGGTATGATCGGCCTGGTGCAGTTCGCGCCGGCGATACTGTTAACGCTGGTGGTCGGGCAGGTCGCCGATCGCTATAACCGACGCTGGATCATCCGTATCTGCCAGACCCTGGCGAGCTGCATTGCATTGATATTGGCGATCGGCAGTTACCAGGGCTGGCTGACCGAGCACATAATATTCGCGCTGGTATTTGTCTTTGGCATCGCGCGCGCTTTCGAATCGCCGAGCAATAGCGCGCTG
>DATIED010000008.1:0-2373 GCA_035455965.1 Spongiibacteraceae bacterium | reverse complement strand
TAATTTCCCACAAGTCTTTTAAACCGGGCGCGCGCGGCACGATAGCTGGCGAGTAGTTGGCGAAATTGCGCAGGCTGGTGCCCTGATAAGCGAGATCGTAATTGTTGTGCTCCATATGCACGGTGGAGGGCAGAATGATGTCGGCCTGGCTGGTGGTTTCGTTGATATAAATATCCAGCGACACCATGAAATCTACGGTCTGCAGCGCATCGCGAATCCGTTTACCGTTTGGTACGCTCAATACCGGATTGCCGCACAGAGTAATGACGCCATGCACCTTATCCTTGCCGGGCGCCATGATTTCTTCGGCCATCAGCGAAGCGGGTAACTCGCCGCAGGTTTCCGGAAAACCACGCACGCGCGAATGCCAGCGTCCGTAGGGCGGCACTGGATCGCCACCGATGCCAGGACCCGATGCGCCGGTAGCGGGGCGCGGCATCATCATGCCGCCGCGCTCGTCGAGTTTGCCGGTTAATAAACTGATCGCGCACAACAGCCAATGTGCAAGGGTGCCGAATTTTTGCGAACATAAACCGATGCGGCCGTACAGCGCCGCGCGCTCGGTGGTGCAATACAGCTGCACCAGATCGCGTAGCACCCGCGCATCGACGCCGGTGATGCGCGCGGTATTTTCGGGCGTGAAATCGCGCGCTACCGCACGAAGTTCTTCGACGCCATCGATAACCGGCGCCAGGCGACCCAATTTGATGTGGTTATCGGCGAACAACACATTGACGAAAGCCATCAAAAAGAAAGCATCGGTGCCGGGTTTGATAAAAATATGCTGATCGGCGGCAACCGCTGTTTCGGTGCGGCGCGGATCGATGACTACCGTTTTTCCGCCGCGCTTTTTCAAATCGGTCATGCGACGTTTTACATCGGGCGCCGACATAATGCTGCCCTGCGATACCAGCGGATTGCCGCCCATGCAGATAAATAAATCGGTGTGATCGAGATCCGGTACGGGAAAAAACCACTGCTGGCCAAACAGTGCATAACAGACCATTTGCTGTGGATGTTGATCGACGGTACCGGCCGAAAAGAAGCGCTCGGTCTGCAGCAACTTCATTAACGGTTGCAAATACAATTGCGCGCCGTAGTTGTGGCCGGTCGGCTCGCCGACAAAAAATGCGATGGCATCTTTGCCGTGTTGCTCGCGAATGTCATTGAACCGCGCGGCGACGGTATTCAATGCCTCGTCCCACGAAATTTCTTCCCAGCCGGTAGCCGTGCGCTTGACCGGGTGCTGCAGTCGCTCTTTGTCGTCGTAGACATATTTAAATGCCTGCGATTTCGCGCACACGTAACCCTGGCTGCGGTGATCGTCCGGGTCGCCCTGAATCGACACGATATGATTATCGTTGCCGCGATCTACCTGAATCAGCAGGCCACAGCTCGCCTCGCAGGTCGGGCAGGAACGCCGGATAGTTTCGATCTGCGAATCGATGGGCGACGTGGCGTTGACTGCGCGCTGACCGGGCATGCGATAGCTCCTGCGGACGACCGTTGATATTGCCGCTGATCTGCGCGGCCAGGTTGGTTTACCTATTAAACTAACTATGCCTACAATAGGCCGCGTATGTCAACCAAGAGACCGGCGGTGTCAACCAAAGCATCGACGCAAAAAAATACCAGTCAATAATCAGGATCGGAGCAGGCATGACGAAAATCGTAAGCGCGACACCGGCGCGGCGCGCGCCGGGACGGCAGGCGACCTTATCGCGACAGAAAATCATCGCGCAGGCATTGCACTTGCTGGAACATATCGATACCGATGAATTGACGATGACGCGCATCGCCGAAGGACTCGGCACCACCACGATGGCTCTGTATAAATATTTCGCCAATCGCGATGCATTGCTGCACGCGCTGGCCGAACATACCTTTTCGCTGTTGGCGACACCGATGCCTGGCGAGGGCGAATGGCAGCAGCGCTTATTGGCGTGGTTGCGCGCGCTGCATGAACATATCGAGCAGTATCCGACTACGTTGAAAGTGATCGGCTGGGAGGGCCGCGTATCGGGCGCCTGGGTACGGGTGATCGCACCGGTAGCGCAGTTGCTCGGCGAACTCGGTTTCAAGAACGAGCAGTTGGCTTTTATCCTGGCGTGGTTTACCTCCAGCGCAATGGGTTTTTTGCGCTCGGAAACTGCGGAGACCTCGCGCTATCGACAGCGTTATTCGTTCGGGGTATTGGATGGGCTAACGCCTTCCGAGCAACAAACCTTTACCGCATTGCTGCCGCTGTTACCGGAAATCGATCACGCCAAAGTAATGGAGTTTGGTTTGCAGCAATTGGTGGCAACATTGGCGGGCATCGTGGAGTCGAAAATAATGCCGGCGCCGGTGCGAGCTGAAGCTGTGGTTGCGAAG
>DATIED010000007.1:0-3115 GCA_035455965.1 Spongiibacteraceae bacterium | reverse complement strand
TCAGCTGCGGACAATTCGAGATCAGCACGATCACATCCATCGCCGCTTTTAACTCCACGTATTTGCCGGCCTCGGAAATACCATCCGCAAAACTCAGGCCACCCTCAGAAGTAACCGGCACATTCATAAAAAAATTGATGTTGTGAGTGATATCGCGCTTACTTAAACCGAACTGCTCGTTTTCGGCGACCGCCAGCATCCAGCTGTCGCGACACGCATGCATACATTTCTTTTCCAGCGCATAACGCACCGTGTTCGATTCAGTGGCGCAGGCGCCGCCCAACGTATCGTGGCGTCCGCAGGTGTCGGCGACGATCTCCAGCATCAGATTGCCCTCGTTGGAAAGCAACCGGGTGCCGGCCGTCAAATACACATTGCCCTGCTCGCGAATCGTATCCATTGCGGAGTAGCGTTCGCCCGGGTCGGCTGCTGCATAGAACAACGTATCGGCCGCTTGATTGCCCTCAAGATCGAGAATGCGCAGGACCTGATTTTTCTTAACGGTGTGCAACCAGTAATCGCCAGCCAAAATCACTTCGCGAAAACTGGCGTGCTGCGGTAGTAAAGCGCTGCTGACGATCATGCTGCACCTCCATGCCTGTGACCGTTATGATCGTGACCTTGCGTGCAGTCATTGCTTTGTAAGCGGTAGCGCGCATTGTTTTGAAAGCCGCGCTGATTTTCCGCGCAGGCATGTTGGCAATAATCGTCCGCGGCCAATGCAGCGGCGCGATAGAGCTGATAAACCAGCGGCTTTTTCGGATATTCGACGGAGGGGTTGAGTGGGTGCGGACAGGTATTAAAAATAATCAGCGTATCCATTTCGAAACGCAGATCGACAAAATCGCCGGCCCGGCTGTGCGCGGCGGCGAATTGCAAATTCCCGGCAGCGTCCGCCGCCACCTTGCTGAACCAGTTGATGTTCGCCGCCATGTCCTTGCGGCCCAGGCCGTATTTGGCGAGTTCGATCAGGAAACTATCGTAGCCGTTCAAATACCAGTCGTTGCGATGCTGTTGATAGTTGTGTTCGCCCCAACGTTTTTTAACCAGTGCTTTGTTGGTGGTGCCGGAAACAGTGTCGTGCCAGCCGAGACTGTCGCCGACGATCGAGCAAAAAATTCTTCCCATATCCGAATACAGGCAATGGCCGCGCGTCAGCTTGAAAGTGTGTTGGCATTTGAGCGTATCGGGCGCGTTATAGCGCTCCAGCGGATTACCTGGATTGTAAAACAACATGCCGACGTTGGCACCGCCATCGCGATCGATCAAGCGCAACACATGGTCGGCTTTGACGGTCAGCGACCAATGTGCACCGCCTGGAATTTCGTCGCTGAAGAGCGCATGGCCGTCGATATAGTCGACTTCGATGCTCGTGTTAGCGCTGGTATTTGCTTCGGATTCGCGTTGCATTTGCGTATGCTCCAAATCGCCAACCGCCGCTTGTATCAAGCATATGGCGGTCGCATCGTGTGTTACCCCGGCGTCGCGCTAGTTGGGTGCAGTACCATTGCAGTGCTGTTTACGGTGCAATTTAAGGTACTGCCAACCAGCTTTTCGCGACCAATAAAGCAGGGAGATTCCTATGCAGCTCTCCCGGGCTTTTATCCCGCCGTGTAACCCCACGCAAACGATCTGGCAACAAATGATCGCCAACAACTATGAGGTCGACAACTCTCGGACCAGACATTTCTGCGCGTTACCCTGCGTAAAAATCGGAACCCTAGTCGTCCATTGCATGGTGCAAAAAATCAGCAATTTCACCGCTTTTCCACAACCTGCTGATTTCAGGCTAACCGAGTTTTTTTGTCGGCGCAAATAATTTTTCAATCGATAGTTAATTTCCGGCAGCGCTCGCAATAGCGCGCCAAAAAAAGGCAGCGCGCCTGATTGTGGTGCGCAATAAATCTTTTCGACCGCTCGCTGCGGCCGGAAAATTCGGTTGAACCATTGACGGCAAAGCAATTTTTTCGCATGGCATATCGGTTGCTAAATGCGGTATTACGTAAATTGACAATCGTAATACTGAAAAATCTGACCGCTAAACCATCGGGAGAAAGGCATGCACAGCAAAGCGATCGAAACATACACAAAGGCCTGGGCGCGACGGTTGTTGCTGCCGCTGCTGTTGATGGGCGCATTGCCGTGTTGGGCGGGCGCTCCGCTCAAGGTCGGATACAGCGACTGGCCGGGATGGGTAGCGTGGCAGGTGGCGATCGAGAAGGGTTGGTTTAAGGAAGTCGGCGTCGATGTGCAATTCGAATGGTTCGATTATGTCGCATCGATGGACGCGTTCACCGCCGGCAAATTGGATGCGGTGGCAGTTACCAATGGCGATGCGTTGGTGACTGGTGCCAACGGCGCCAAAAGCGTGATGATTTTGATCAACGATTATTCGAACGGTAACGACATGATCATCGCCAAGCCGGGCATCAAAAATCTGAAAGATTTAAAAGGTAAAAAGGTCGGCATCGAAATCGGCTTCGTCGACCATCTATTGCTTCTGAACGGTTTGGAAAAAGCCGGCTTGCAAGAAGCCGATGTGACTCTGGTAAATTCACCGACCAACGAAACACCGCAGGTGTTGGCCTCGGGCGATGTCGATGCTATCGGCGCCTGGCAGCCCAACTCCGGAGTAGCGTTGAAAATGGTGCCCGGCGCGAAACCGATTTATACCTCGGCCGATGAGCCCGGTTTGATCTATGACGTTTTGACGGTAAATCCGGCCAGTCTCGCCACGCGCAAAGCCGATTGGCAGAAAGTGGCGAAGGTCTGGTACCGCGTGGTCGACTATATCTACGATCCGAAAACCCACGACGATGCAGTAAAAATCATGGCGGAGCGCGTCGGTGTCAAGCCCGCCGAATATCAGGCGCTGCTCGGCGGTACCAAAATTTTGAAGCTCGACGAAGCCAGGAAAGTTTTCGGCAAGGGCGAAGGCTTCAAATCCTTGTACGGCTCCAGCAAGTTGGTCGATCAGTTCAACCTGAAATACAACGTCTATAAGAAGGCACAGGATATCGACGGCTATATCGATCCGTCGTTGACTAACGCCTTGTAGGAGCAGCGCCTTGTAAAAACCGTGCGCTGTAAAAGCAGTACATTGTAAAGATAAGTT
>DATIED010000006.1:0-5194 GCA_035455965.1 Spongiibacteraceae bacterium | reverse complement strand
CGATTTATGCGCAGCGTTAGTAATTCGTCATCGCGTTGCACTGATAGCGGCGACTGTTCGTTATCCGGTGCGCTCAGTGGCGCTGGCCTGGTCGCCAGCCAGCGTTTGAATTCCGCACCGGTTTGCAGGGTGGCATAGGCCAGCGATTCGACCAGCAGCGCCTGGGCGGCCGGCATGCTTTCGGTGGCGCGCAGCACTTGCACCAACACCATCGCCGCCAGCGGCGTGCGGGCAATATTTGCCGCAAGGCGCTCGATGTCGCGATCGACCGCCGTTGCAGTGGCCGTTAATAATACGTCGAAGGCCTGCGCGAGCGGATGCTCTGGCGCGCCGATGGCAATAGTCGGGCAGGGCTGTTGCCGCAACCAGCGGTTGAAGATTATCTGCTCGTCGATAGCGAGCGTCAGCGGCGTGTTTAAATCGGCGACGATCAATGGTTGCGCTGCCAGTGGTGAATGCGCGCCATGCCGGTATGGATTGGCCGTCGCCGCTAATTGTTCGAGTGTGTAGATCAATGGCTTGCCGGTCTCGGTTGTGGTTTGCATGGTATGCGGGACTATCTCCGAAATGCCACTCGACTCGAAATTTACGCGGCTCAGAGTAACGCAAAGTGGGATCTAAATCGACGCGCCGCGGCGAGCGCCGGCAATCATTAACGTTGCATTAACATGCTGTCATCTGAGGTCTGTTTATTGTCATTTTCGACGCTTGGCAATAGGCATCGGCGGGCTTAAGTTGTATGTTGTATCCGATGTGAAGCGGCGTATGAGACGCTGCGCCGGGAGGGAGGTTCGAATGTCGATTGCGGTAACTGTGCAGCGCCTGGTAGAGGTCGGCGAATTGATCGCCGGCGAAGGCGTATTGAGCATTGCGGTGAATATTTTTTTACCGGCGGGCGAGCGTCTCGGCGCGACGCCGATCGTATTTTTCTGTATGCCGGGTGGCGGCCTGAACAGTCGATATTTTAATCTCGATGTCGTTGCGGGCGATGATGCAGCGGACAGCATCGATAGCGGCCATTATAATTTTGCGCGGCAGATGGCCGCGCGGGGTTGTATCACGGTGACCATCGATCATCTCGGTATCGGCGCCAGCAGTCGGCCGAGCGATGGTTTTGCGTTGACGCCGGAAGTGATGGTGGCAGCCAATTCGCAGGCCGTTTTATATGTACAACAGGCGCTGCGGCACGGCGCCTTGTTCGATGATTTGCCGGCGTTACCGGGGTTGCGCAGCGTCGGTGTCGGCCATTCGATGGGCGGTATGTTGACCGCAATGTTGCAGGCCGGCTGCCGCTGCTACGACGCGATTGCCGTGCTCGGCTTCAGCACCGCCGGCCTGCCAGAATATTTAACGCCGGCCGAGGCGGAGTTCGTCGACAATCCGGGCGGTGCGCGTGCCAACATCGTGCGCCTGGCTAAATCGCGCAGCAATGATCCCTATCCCGATCTGCAAACGCGCGGACAGGCGCGCGAAATTTACGGCGGCCACGCGGATCGCCGCGCGCTGGCAGCCTTGCGCGGCGCAAGCGATAAAGTACTGGCGGTGATGGGCTTTTTCGCGATGCTGCCGGGCAGCACCAGCGATGTCTGCGCACAGATCGAGGCGCCGGTGTTTCTCGGCGTCGGCGACAAAGATATGACCGGACCGGCGCATGTACTGCCGGCAAGTTTTGGCGCCAGTAGCGATATAACATTGTTGGTATTGCCGGATACCGGCCACACGCATTTTATTTTCCCCAGCTGCACGCAATTGTTTAAGCGCCTGGCCGATTGGGCCGACAGCGCGACGAGCCCGCTATGATTCTGCAAATCGATCACACGGCTATCTCGGTGCCCGATCTCGAGCAGGCGTTGGCGTTTTACTGCGGGCTGTTGGGTTTTGAAATCGAAGTGCGCAGCGACTGGCAGGCCGGTAATGATTTGAACGACACTGTGATCGGCGCGGTCAATACCGCCGCGAAATCGGCGTTAATAAAAGCAGGCGGTACGCGCATCGAGTTATTCGAATACCAGAACCCGCCGGGCAAACCGGCTGATCAATTACGTCCGCTATGGGATCACGGTATTACGCATCTGTGTTTTAACGTCGTCGATATTTATGCCGAGTACCAACGCCTGCGCGATGCGGGCATTAAGTTTAATAGCGAGCCGGTGTCGATGGGCCGCTGGTTTTTTGTTTATGGCCGCGATCCGTTCGGCAATGTGTTTGAATTGAAACAACGATAATAATCTTGAAGATTAGCGCACGGCAATTATGGGAGAGAGCACAATGAAAGCGATACGCTGCAAAGATCACAAAGCCTGTTTAACGCATGTCGATGCGCCGAGCGGCGAGGGTGTGCGGGTGAAAGTGGCCGCTGCCGGTATTTGCGGTTCGGATTTACATATGCTGGCGATGGGTTTTCCGATTCCGTTTACGCTCGGCCATGAAATCGCCGGCACCACGCCGAACGGTACGCCGGTAGCGATCGAGCCGTTGGCCTATTGCGGCCATTGCGAATACTGCGCGCGCGGGGATTACAATTTATGTACGCGCGGTTCGCAGATGGTGATCGGCGTTGGTATCGACGGCGGCATGGCCGAGGAGCTGATCGTGCCCGAGCATTGTCTGGTACCGCTGCCGGCCAGTGTTTCGGTGAAAGATGCGTGCCTGGTCGAGCCGCTATCGGTCGCGGTACATGGCATTGCGATGGTGCACTTATCGCATCGCGATCGCGTCGCGGTGATCGGTGGCGGCACGATCGGTTTATGCGCGGTGGCGATCGCCAGGCTGGCGACGCCGGAGGTGTATTTGGGGGCGCGCCACGCCGCGCAAAAAGCTGCGGGCGAGCAACTCGGCGGGAAATTAAATTTTGGTGGCGACTACGATGTGGTAATCGATTGCGCGGGCACCGCCGAATCGATCGCGCAGGCAGTGAGTCTGTGTAAGCCCGGCGCTACGCTGTTGCTGCTCGCGACTTACTGGGGTGGTTTAACGCTGCCGGCGTTCGAGGTGACGATGAAACAATTGCGCATTGTCACATCGAGTAGCCAGGCGCGCAGCGGTTTGACGCGCGATGTCGATATCGCCGCCAGCGCATTGGCAAAAAATCCGGCGATCGCGCGCACGTTGATTACGCATCGCTTTCCGCTCGATGCGGTCGAAGAAGCATTTGCGATGGCTAACAATCGCGCCGCCGGGGCGATCAAGGTGACGTTTAATCCTTGATGCATTTCATGACTTGCCTCCCCTGCGCAAGTAGGGGAGGTGGCTCGCGCAGCGAGACGGAGGGGTCGGTTCGAGTTTGGATGGAGTTCTGCACGCTCGCGGACCCCTCTGTCGCTTCGCGACATCTCCTCTACTGACGCGTAGCGTCGGCTTGGGTGCCAAAGCGCGGCAAGGGGGTTCTCTTTTTCAGGGCTCGCAGGCAAGCAATCAAGTAGCTGCGGTGCTATCGGCTTAGAAGAGCTTGTCGGCTTCACGGATAAATGTTGCTCGCAGCTTCGATAAGTACGACTTCATGCCCTGAAAAAGAGAACCCCCTTACCACGCCGTCAAGCCTGAGCGAGCCTGCCAGTTCGTTGGTTTAATCGAACATGCATGACCAAAATGTCCGATACAGTGGAGTGATCTATGAAAATCGCCATCGTTAATATCACGCCGGTGCCGAGTGAATATCTGAGTGGCAGCGAGCAGACGGTCGCCGCCTGTTGCGATCGCGTGTTGAATGCCGGTACCACGTTGCATTTTCGCGCACCGAAGAAAGGACCGGTGTCGTCGCCGCAGTACATCGAGGATTATCGCAATCCGTATTTTCAAAACTTGATGGTGCGCGAGGTGATCGACACGCTTATCGAAGTCGATCGCGAAGGCTTCGATGCCATGGTCGTGAATTGTTTCGATGATCCGGGCGTAAAGGAAGCGCGCGCGTTGCTTAAAACGCCGGTGTTCGGTTTGTCCGAGCCGACCTTTTATTACGCCTGTCAGCTCGGCGAGAAAATCGGCATGCTGGTACCGGAGATGCCGGGGCAGGTGGCGTTTGTGCGCAATCAATTCGAGGCGCTGGGTTTGGGTAGCCGTTTGATTGCCAATGGCGTGCGCGCCGAATGCAAACCGTTTCGCGAATCGCTGGCGGAGGCATTGCAGAATCCACAGGCGATGATCGATCGATTAACAACGCAGGCGCGCGAGCTGGTCGACGACGGCGCCAATGTTATCGTGATCGCCTGCGGCGGACTTGGTCAGTTCTGCGGGTTATTGGGTTTTCACGGTTTCGAATATCGTGGCGCCATCGTGCCGGTGGTAAATCCGCTAACGACCGCGGTTAAAACCGCAGAGACCATGGTGACGATGCAACGCGCGCTCGGCACCACGATTCCAAGTTATGTGCATGCGAAGCGCTTATCGACTGCCGATATCGATCGCATTCAAACGGCGTTTGGTGTTTCTAATCAGTAAGCGTAGTCCGTAGGGTGGATCATTCGATCCACCTTTCGCGCGATGCGGCATAGCCGCACGGCGGGTCGAATGAGCCGCCCTACGGTTTTAGCGAATTGCGAAGCGCCCTGCCATCAACGGTAAATCCAAGAACGTTTTAATCCCTGGCGTCGCCGCGCACACATACGCAATCGCATTGACCGCATGCATTGCGGTGCAGATCATCGCCGGTTCGGTGTGGTCGCTGCTGGTGCTTTTATTTTTAAACGACGATGCTTGCTCGAATACGCAGCGCAGCGATGGTTCGCCTTCGATGGTGACGCTCCAGTGCGTGTGGTCGCCTTTTTCGGCAAGCGTCGGCCAGTCGGGGCCGTTGTCGTAGGTCGCCAGCCAGGTCAATAAGATAACGATGCGCGGTTCGTTGTTGACGATACCGGCGAAGCGGATTTTGATACCGCCGATGGTGCCGGGTGGAATCGGTCCCGAGGCGATTTGGGTGCCTCGCTCGGTGATGCCGTATTCGTTGTCCTGCTCGATGCGATCGAGTTTTACCTGCAGACCGTCGGCGACCATCGCAATCGATTGATGGAAGAATTGCATCATTACATCGAGATTCGGATGCTTATTGGCTAGCACGTCATCGAGCTTGCGGCCGAAGCCCAGCATCGCATGATTTAATTCCGGCGAATTGTAGGTTGCGTAGTCGGCGAATTCGCGAATCGTAATCTGGTCGATGCGGCGGTTTAATACCGACATCGTCAACGGCAATACTTCGCCG
>DATIED010000005.1:0-5437 GCA_035455965.1 Spongiibacteraceae bacterium | reverse complement strand
CGTTTTATTATATTCGTTTTGGTTTTCTTGAATATTGCGCTGTGGACTACGCAAGTGTAGAGCGCGCATATACTCACGACAGCAACTTGTCGTGGCGTATTGATAAAGCCCCCAATGCTACGCAAGACAAACGAACGGTGCTAAAACTCGTCTTCGCTGGCAATCTGACTTACGTACGAAATTTGGGCTTACAACCGCCAACCTGGCATTACCCTTCAACGCTTTAGCCGATTTTTTCAGTGGTAACATAGAATTGGTGCGCCCGGCGGGATTCAATCGTTATCGCTCCGCGATGACGACCCCTTCGGGGCTTCGCCAGTACGTGGCTCGTTGCAAACGCTACGCGCTTGTATCGTCCATGCGGACGCTGTCTCCGCCTGCTTTGCAAGCTCCGGCTCGAACAGGGTTCTCACCACTTCAGGCACTGATAAAACAAAAGGCCACCGCAAAGGGTGGCCTTTTGTTTTATTGGTGCGCCCGGCGGGATTCGAACCCACGACCCCTGCCTTCGGAGGGCAGTACTCTATCCAGCTGAGCTACGGGCGCATATTTGAGGCTTGGCCAGCGCAGGGTAAGCCTTGCACGGCGGGCGCATGATACCGGGCGCCTTGGACGACGTCTATCAAGACCCTACTATCCGGTTGGTTTTAGCCGCGCGATCTAGCTATAATTCGCGCCAGTTTTTGCCCGCCCACTTTTATCCGCCCGTCGCGGCCTGCGCAGCAACGAAAGAGCCAGAGGATTTATACGTGAAGAAATCGATGTGGAAACAGACCGTTGGATTAGTCGCCGTATTGGGTCTAGCCGCCATGAGCCTCTCCAGCTTTGCGCTGACCGATAAACAATTGCAGGATGTTAAGGCTCGCACCAAGCCGGTCGGCAGCGTCTGCCTGGAGGGCGATAGCGCCTGCGGCGGCGCAGTAGCCGCAGCGGGGGGCAAACCGAAAACCGGCGAAGAGGTCTACAACACTACCTGCATGGCCTGTCACAGCACCGGCGTCGGCGGCGCCCCCAAGTCCGGCGATAAAGCCGCCTGGAAAGATCGCATAGCGCAGGGGGCCGCCACATTGCATACCCACGCGCTCACCGGTATCCGCGCCATGCCGCCGAAAGGCACTTGCGCTGCCTGCTCGGATGACGAAGTTAAAGCAGCGGTCGACTTCATGATCGCGCACAGTAAATAGTGCGTTAAAACCGCCAATAAAAAAGCCGCTGAATAGCGGCTTTTTTATTGGCTTACCGATTAGTCGGCTTACCAATTATTAGTTTGCCTGATCTCAATCGACTTCCCGCGGCTCGCGTTTACGCAACTGCACAACCGCATTGCGGCGCGTGCGATGGCGGATATTGAGCACCTCGACCGCCAGCGAGAACGCCATCGCGAAGTAGATGTAACCCTTCGGCACTTCGATGCCCATGCCTTCGCTCACCAACGTAACGCCGACCACCATCAGGAAGCTCAGCGCCAACATTTTTAACGACGGATGACGCTCGATAAAATCGTTGATGGTTTTTGCCGCGAACATCATGACCGCGACTGCCAAAATAATTGCGATGACCATCACCGTCAGCTGCTTCACCATACCGACCGCGGTGATCACGGAATCCAGCGAAAACACGATATCGATCAGTGCGATTTGCACCAGTGTGGCGAGATACGCGGCCTTGCGCGGCGAACTGCTGGTTTCGCTTTCACTATCGCCCTCCAGGCTTTCGTGAATTTCCGCAGTGCTCTTCCACAATAAAAATAAGCCGCCGCCGAGTAAAATTAAATCACGACCGGAGAGATGATGAGACATTATGGTGAGGATCGGCTCGGTCAAGCCCATGACCCAAGTCAGCGACAGCAACAATAAAATGCGCGTCAACATCGCCAGACTTAAACCGAGCAACCGCGCCGATTGCTGCTGCTCTTTCGGCAGACGGCCGACCAGAATCGAAAGAAAAATAATATTGTCGATGCCGAGGACAATTTCCAATGCAGTAAGCGTGGCCAATGCTGCCCAGGCCTGGGGATCAGATAACCATTCCATCGCGACAATTCCGCTCGACTAAGAAGCCCGGCAGTATACGGGAGCCATTCTCAATCGAGTAGGTTTTTAAGCCCCGCCAGGGTGGCATTCGCGCGCTGCTTGCTGGCCGCCGGGTCGGCGCCTTCGCGCCCCTCCCATTCGACATCATCGCTCGGCAGCTCATCGAGAAAGCGGCTCGGTGCGCAATTCAGAAAATCGCCGTACTGTTTGCGCTTGGCGCAAAAGCTCAGCGTTAGCGTTTGGCGCGCGCGCGTGATACCGACATAACAGAGGCGACGCTCTTCTTCGATGGCATCGCCTTCGATACTGTTGCGATGCGGCAGAATATCTTCCTCGACGCCGATCATATAAACATGGGGAAATTCGAGACCTTTGGCCGCGTGCAACGTCAGCAGCTGTACTTTGTCACCATCGTCATCGTCCTCCTGACGCTCCATTAAATCGCGCAGCACCAATTTAGCGATCGCCGCCTCGATGCTATCGTCATCGTTATTTTCATCGGCGCGCGTCATTGCATTTTGCAAACTGTCGACCAGCGTCATTACGTTGGCGAGACGACGCTCAGCCACCACCGGGCTGGAACTATTTTGATGCAGCCAATCCTCGTACTCGATATCGCGCAGCATACCGCGCACCGCTTCGATCGCATCGTCGCCCTGCATGCGCTGGCGTAACTGCGCCAGCCAATCGGAAAATTCGCGCAGGCGCGCCAGCGCCGCCTCGGGCAATTGCGTTTGCAAACCGATTTCACTGCAGGCATCGTGCATACTGATGCCGCGCTCAGTCGCGTAATGACCGAGCGCCTCCAGCGTCGACGTACCTATCTTGCGGCGCGGCACATTAACGATGCGCAGGAATGCGTTGTCGTCGTCGGAGTTAATCAGCAGGCGCAGGTACGCCATAATATCTTTGATTTCGTTGCGCGCAAAAAACGACGTGCCGCCGCTGATGCGGTACGGCACTTGAAAATGCTGCAACTTTAATTCGAGTAATTTCGCCTGATGATTGCTGCGATATAAAATCGCATAATCGCGGTAGGCACCGCGCCGACGCAGATGAAAATCGAGAATTTCCATCACCACGCGCTCAGCCTCGGCATCTTCGTTCGGACAACGCACGATACGAATCGGATCGCCGGGGCCGAATTCGCTCCACAGCGATTTTTCGAATACGTGCGAGTTATTGGCGATTACCTGATTGGCGGCGCGCAGAATGCGGCCGGTGGAGCGATAATTCTGCTCCAGCTTTACTATTTTCAAATGCGGATAATCGGTTTGCAATTGACTGAGATTTTCCGGGCGCGCACCGCGCCAGGCGTAGATCGATTGATCGTCGTCGCCGACCACGGTCAATCCCTGCTGATTGCCGACCAACAATTTAACCAGGTTGTACTGGGCGCCGTTGGTGTCCTGATATTCGTCCACCAATAAATGCCGCACCTGTTGCTGCCATTTAGTGAGCGTGTCCGTATCGGTGGAAAATAATTCTACCGGCCGCAAAATCAAATCGTCGAAATCGAGTGCGTTGTAAGCTTTTAATGCGCGCTGGTAGCGAATGTAGGCCTGCGCACACAACATGTCGGCAGGATTTTGCGCGAGATCGGCGGCCCGCTCGGGGTTCACCAAATCGTTTTTCCAGCTTGAAATGCGATTCTGGATAACGCCGGCCTGATCCGCCGCAGCGCCGTGCTCGGCAATCAATAAATCGCGGATCAACGCCAGCGCATCCTCCGCATCGAAAATCGAAAAACCCGCTTTGAAACCGAGCTTGCGGTGCTCCTTGCGCAGCACATTGAGGCCGAAAGTATGGAAGGTCGACACCGTCAAGCCCTTGGCTGCAGGGCCTTGCACCAAGGCCGCCACGCGCTCGCGCATTTCGCGCGCGGCTTTATTAGTGAAGGTAACGGCGGCGATATGCCGGGCGGAAAGCCCGCAGCGCTCGATCAGATAGGCAATTTTGCGCGTGATAACACTGGTTTTACCGCTGCCGGCGCCGGCCAGCACCAACAGGGGGCCATCGATGTAATGCACGGCTTCGCGTTGGCGGGCGTTGAGGGTCGTCACGGCGTCATTAATCGGCAAAAGGGCCGCGATTTTAGCAGCGCCCGGCCACCCCGCCCAACGAACTGCAATTTTATTTTTAAGCAGGTATAGAAATAGTCTCAAATATTGGTTATAACACACTGAATTAAATTAAAAATTAAAAGAAAATGACAACTTGGGTGGGAGTGCGGCGATGGAGCGATACAAGCGCACCGATAACAACGAAGGTAACAGTTAACATGTCCGATGCTGCGGTCCGCATCCTATTGGTCGATGCCGAGCAAGCTGAGTACATGCTCATTGCGCATTTGGCCGCCGCGATCCGCCCTCATCTGCATCAGGTCAGCTGGTGCAATCGCCTGGATCTGGCGCTGGATGCCATGTTATCCGGCGAATACGACGTGGTCCTGCTCGACTGCCAGCACGATTTCGACGCCGCTCGCGAATTGCTTATCGCCGCGGTGGACGGTGGCTGCACAGCGCCGATCGTGGTGATGAGCGATGTGCTCAGCCCGAATATCGACGAGAGCGCGATCGCCGATGGCGCCGCCGACTATCTGCTGAAAAGCCTGCTCGATGCCCAGGCTCTCGAGCGTTGCGTGCGCTATGCGCGCGCGCGTAAGCGGGTCGAACAACGCCTCGCGCGCCACTCGCAACACGACCCGCTAACCGACCTGCCCAACCGCTTCTTGTTTCGCGATCGCCTGGAGCGCGCGATCGAGCGCGCCACGCGCGCGACGGGCAAGATGGCGCTGCTGCATATCGATCTGGATGGCTTTCGCCGTGTCAACGAATCGTTCGGCCATAGCGCCGGCGATCAACTGGTGCAGCTTATGGCGCAACGCCTGGGACCGTGCGTGCGCAAAACCGACAGCGTGGCGCGGGTTGGCGGCGACGAATTCACCGTAGTGCTGGAAGATATTCGCGGCCTGCCCGATGTGGTCGCGGTCGCCAATAAAATTGTCGACGCGATGTCGCAACCCTACCTGATCGACGAAACCGCGCTGGTGCTCGCTACCAGTATCGGCATCGCGGTATTTCCGGAAGCCGGCAGCAACGCGGATGCGCTGATGCGTAACGCCGATCTGGCGCGTCTGAAGGCCAAGCAATTGCGCGGTAGCCACTACCACTTCTACACCGAAAAAATGAATCTGGAAGCGATGAGCCAGATGCATTTGGAGTCGGAGCTGCGACGCGCGCTGCGCCACAATGAATTCGAATTATTTTATCAACCGCGCGTCGAGCTGGAGAGCGGCGAAATTATCGGCGTCGAAGGCTTGATTCGTTGGCGCCATCCGCAGCGAGGACTGCTGACGCCGGATGAGTTCATTCCACTCGCCGAAGATGTCGGCCTTATCATTC
>DATIED010000004.1:0-4071 GCA_035455965.1 Spongiibacteraceae bacterium | reverse complement strand
CATCGGCCAGATCGGCATCGTCCTGCCAGATACTTTCATCGATTAAAGTTTGCAGACCGGCACCGTAAGCGCCGGGCTGCGCACCGAAGATGCGCCAGCCAGCTTGTTGGCGCGCATCGTCCGCATCTAAGCCGCGCGCGGTTAAGGCCGCGCTATCGCGCAAAATGCGCGCGCGAATCGGATTAACTGCTTCCGGTTCGTCCAGCTCGGCGAGCGCCTGCACCGCGGCATCGAATAAATGCATGACATTGGTAAAGGCATCGCGGAAAAATCCGGACACGCGCAAGGTGACATCGATGCGCGGGCGCTCGAGAATCGACATCGGTAAAATTTCGAAATCGGTGACGCGATGGCTGCCGGCCGCCCATTTCGGGCGCACGCCGAGCAGTGCGAACGCTTGCGCGATATCGTCGCCGCCGGTGCGCATGGTGGCGGTGCCCCACACCGATAAACCGATCGCGCGCGGATAATCGCCGTGTTCCTGCAGATAGCGCTCGATCAGTAAGTTGGCGGATTTAAACCCGAGTTGCCAGGCGGTAGCGGTGGGAATCGCGCGCGTATCGACCGAATAAAAGTTGCGGCCGGTCGGCAATACGTCGGGGCGGCCGCGCGACGGCGCACCACTCGGACCCGGCGCGACGAACCAGCCGTTTAAACCGTCGCACAAACCTTGTAATTCGCTGGCGCCGCAGGCGGCCAGCGCCGGCAACACCCGCGTGCGTAAACGCGTTAAAACTTTTTCCGTTTGTGGCAGCGCGACTACTGAATTGGTTTCCGCTGCAGACGGCGCATCCGGTTGCGTTTCGACGAGCAGCGACAGCGCTAAAAATTCGAGCCGTTCGCGAGTATCGCCGCAATGGCGCCACGGCTGATCGCTGACTGCTAACAACGGTTGGGGGCGCGGACCGTTCCACGGCGCCGCCCAATCGGCATCGAGCGGATCGAAATCATCGGCTGCCAGATTGTACAAACCGAAATCTTGCGCCAGCGCGGTGAGCAGGCCGGCGTTTTCACCGCGCCCGTCGGCCACCGGAAAACGCGCCAGCGCCAGCAGCGTGTCGCGCTGTTGGCGGCCCTGCGGCGAGCGCCCGAAAATATGCAGGCCATCGCGAATCTGCGATTCTTTCACTTCGCACAGATAGGCATCGGTGCGGGTCAGCAATGCGTCTTCGGCGGCGACATCGCGCGGAATATCGAGACCGAGATCGCTGTGCAGATTGCGCTCGACGATCGCATCGAGAATGCCGCGCCGCAAAATTTTTGCACGGCGCTGATCGACCATCAGCGCCTCGTAATATTCGTCGACCTGACGCTCGAGGTTTTGCAGCGGGCCATAGTTTTCGGCGCGTGTCAGCGGCGGCATCAGATGATCGATAATTACCGCCTGCGCGCGGCGCTTGGCCTGGCTGCCTTCGCCGGGATCGTTGACGATAAACGGGTACAAATGCGGCAGCGGTCCGAAAATTAAATCCGGCCAGCATTCGCTGCTGAGCGCCACGCTTTTTCCCGGCAGCCATTCGAGATTGCCGTGTTTGCCAACGTGCACGATGGCATCGCAACAAAAAATATTGCGCAGCCAAAAATAAAACGCCAGATAATAATGCGGTGGCACCAGATCGGGACTGTGATACGTCGAGTAGGGGTCGAGTTGATAGCCGCGTGCCGGTTGAATGCCGACAAAAGTTTTGCCGCAGCGAATGCCGGCGATGGTGAAGCGCAGTTGTCGTGTGGTTGCATCGACGCGCAGCATCGGATCGGTCGACGGTGCGCCCCAGCGCGCGATAACCGCCGTACGATTTGCCGCCGGCAATTGCGCGAACCACTGCAGATAATCGTTCAGCGCTAAACTTTGACGCGCCGGTCGCAGCGCCCATTGTTCGCTGTCGTTGGTGACACCTTGCAGCAGTTCGTGTAGCAATGCCTCGCCATCGGCGGGCATATTTTCCAGGGTATAACCTTGTCTTTCCAGTAGCTGCAGAATCGACACTACCGAGGCCGGCGTATCGAGACCGACACCGTTGCCGATGCGGCCCTCGCGCGTTGGATAATTGGCGAGAATCAGGCCGAGTTTTTTTTCGCTGTTTTTTAACCGTTGTAAATTACACCAGCGTCGACTCAGCTCTGCAACAAACGCCACGCGCTCTCTGTCAGCCTGATAATGCACGACATCGACCTGCGTGCGCGCGCAGCGATACGCCAAACCTTTAAAGCTGATTGCGCGCGTGATAATACGACCGTCGATTTCCGGCAGCGCAACCTGCATGGCGATATCGCGAGCCTGTAAACCCTGGTTATCCTCTTGCCAATCGTCGCGATTGCCGCCGCTCAAAATAACCTGCAATACCGGTGCGCGGCCAGCGAGTGGCTGCGGCAATTGCGTGCTGGAAGTGTCGAGCGAGGCCAGGCAAAACGCTGTGGTATTCAATACCAGCGCGACATCCTGTTCGCGGCAAAATTGCTGCAGCGTCGCTAAACACAGCGGATCCTTCAACGAGCTCAATGCTACCGGTAAGGGATTCAAGCCCTGTGTTTGCAGCGCCTCGATCAATACATCGAAGACCGCAGTGTTGCCCGATTGCAAATGCGCGCGATAGAACACGATTGCTACTACCGGCGCAGTGGCCAGCCAGCGCTGCTGCCAATCATCTATCGAGCCGATACCGTGCTGCGGGTCGTAGATGGCAATTTCCGGCAAGGGGCGCGGCGGCAACGGTTGCTGTGTACGACCGAAAAATTGCTGGCCGATAAAGTGAAAAAACTGCAGCGCATTATCCGGGCCGCTGTCGCGCAGATAGCGCCACAGATCGCGACACTGTGCGGGCAGGGCGGTGCTTTTTTGCGTCAGATTAGGGTCTTCCGCGCGATCGCCGGAAAACATAATCAGAGCTTGTTGGCGGCGCTGCGCCAGCGCGAT
Organism: Spongiibacteraceae bacterium; assembly: GCA_035455965.1. Lineage (GTDB taxonomy): Bacteria > Pseudomonadota > Gammaproteobacteria > Pseudomonadales > CAMLJR01 > CAMLJR01. The sequence continues at coordinate 1,157 of DATIED010000004.1, read as the reverse complement.
CAATTGTTCGGTGCCGTACGGCCAGTACGATTCACCGCCGAGATGATCGACGATGACGACGCGCGCATGTTGCAGCACTTCGTCGATATACAAATCGATCGATGCTGCCTGCCGCAAGTTCAATAAATTGCACAGCCGCACGCTGGGAAAATCGGCCGGCAGTTTGTTGCAGGCGCTTGCCAGTAACGATAGCGAGGTATCGGTGGCGCTGAGAATAACGATATCCGCCGGGTCCTGTTCGACCCGTACGATACCGGCGGCGTCGTCGACAAAGCCGCCGGGTTTGGTGGCGAGTAGATGCATCAGGCGCCGCTGGCGAGCGCGGCGGGTTGCACGGCAACGGCAGCATTTAATGCGCGCTGCAATACCGCCTGGTCGAGTTCCTGACCGATCAAAACGATGCGCGTGCGCGGCGTCTCATCGGCGCCCCAACGGCGATCGAAATAGCTGTCGAAGCGGCGACCGACGCCGTGCAACACCTGACGCATCGGCTTGCCGGGCAGCGCGACAAAACCTTTAACGCGATAGATAGTGTGTTCGTCGACCAATTGCTGCAGTGTGGCGAGCAATATTTGCTGATCGACTTCTGGCAATTCGACTAATACGGAGTCGAACGCTTCGTGGTCGTGATCGTCGTCCTCATGGTCGCCGTGATGATTCGGTCGCAGATGGATCGTATCTTCGGAGGCGCTGTTGAGGCCGAGCAGAATATCGAGATCGATGGAACCGTGTTGGGCGACGGCAATTTTTACCGAGGCCGGAATTTCTTCGCGCACTAACGCCTCGACTTGCTGGCGCTGCGCGGCATCGATCAAATCGGTTTTGGTTAGCACTACTAAATCGGCGGCGGATAATTGATCCTCGAATAATTCGTGCAGCGGCGATTCGTGATCGAGATTGTCGTCGGCGCGGCGCTGCGCATCGACCGCGGCCGGATTCTCGGCGAATTGACCGGCTGCCGTGGCGGGCGCGTCGACCACGGTGATCACCGCATCGACGGTAAAGGCATTTTTAATTTCCGGCCAGTTAAAGGCCTGCACCAACGGTTTCGGCAACGCCAGGCCCGAGGTTTCGATAATCAAATGATCGATCTGGTCGCGGCGCTCGGCGAGCTGTTGCATCACCGGTAAAAACTCTTCCTGCACGGTGCAGCACAA
>DATIED010000003.1:0-8436 GCA_035455965.1 Spongiibacteraceae bacterium | reverse complement strand
GAAAGCGCGCGTTCGCCGCCGCCAATTCGGCCGTGCGCTCGCGCACGCGCAGCTCCAATTGACTATTCATCTCCTGCAGCGACAGCTCGCTGGATTTTTGTGCCGTTATATCGTGCAAATACATGCCGAATTTATCGTTCGGCATTAGCGCGATATTGATTTCGTACCAGCGGCCCCACAATGGATAAAAGTATTCAAAGTAAACGCTGGTGCGCTGCGTCACCGCGCGCCGGCACTGCTCTTCAAAGACAGTGCCGATTGCATCGGGAAACAATGACCAGAGATTCTGTCCGAGTATTTCGTCGCGCTCCAGACCGCTGCTGCGCTCCGCCGCCGCGTTGACATACGCGACATTAAAATCGCTATCCAACGCTAGGAATGCCACCTCCATACTTTCCAGAATGACCCCGATCTCGGTGCGCAAGCCACGCTCGCGCTGCGCTGCGGCGTCGCGAATGTCGGCGATCGTCAACGCGCTTTCGACGCGGGCCAATAATTCGCGCGCGCTGAACGGCTTCATCAGATAATCGTCGGCACCGGCGCGTAAACCCTCGATACGAGCCTCCTGACCGGCGCGCGCCGACAGCATAATTACCGGCACTGTCGCCAGCAGTGGATGCGCGCGCAATTTTTGCAATAAACCGAAACCGTCGAGGCGCGGCATCATGACATCGGTGATGATCAAATCCGGCGAGCGTACATCGGCGGCGTCGAACGCCTCGATGCCGTCCGCCACCGCGATAACCTCGTAGTGCGGCAGCAACAAGCGTCGCACGTAATCGCGCATATCGGCATTGTCATCGGCTAGCAACACCGTGGGCCGCGCTATGCCACCGCCGATTTCGGCGTGGGCTGCCGCGGCGCTAATGGCTATGTCGAGCGGACGCATTAAAGGTGTATCCGGCAGCCAGCGCAAAATCTCATCGACAAACGGTTGCGAGTCGGCATCGAAATCGTGCGTATCGCGCCCTTCGCGCTTACCTACGCGTTCGCTCGGCAAATGGGCGGAGCCGAGCGGAATCGTTATGCTAAAGACACTACCAACGCCGTACTCGCTGGCTGCATGCACGCTGCCGCCGTGCAATTTTGCCAACTCGTGCACCAGCGCCAAACCGATGCCCAATCCCTCCATCGTGCGGCCGCGCGCATTTTCGACGCGATGAAAACGCTCGAAGATATTCGGCAGATCCGCCGCCGGAATACCGATGCCAGTGTCGCTGACCTGCAGCGTAAAGGCATTCTGCGGCGCGGCCCGCAACGCAATGGTTATAGCGCCGGCGAAGGTATACTTGAATGCGTTCGACAGCAGGTTGAAGACAATTTTTTCCCATAAATCGGTATCGACAAACGCTTGCTGTGACAACGGCGGGCAATCGATCTCAAGGCGCATGCCTGCCTGCTCGATCGCCGATCTAAAAACGCTGGCCAGCTCTTCGGTATAGGCTGCTAAATCCACCGGTTCGTAGAACGCATGCAAACGGCCCGCTTCGATACGCGAAAAATCGAGTAGTGTATTCACCAATTTGAGCAGGCGCTGCGCGTTTCTACGCACAGTCTGCAATTGCCCGCGATCGTCGGCATGCAGTTCGGACTGTGCCAGTAATGCATCCAGAGGTCCTAATATTAACGCCAGCGGCGTGCGAAATTCGTGGCTCGCATTGGAGAAAAATGCCGTCTTGGCTCGATCGAGCGTGGCCAGGGTTTCAGCGCGCTCGCGCTCATCCGCATAGGCCTGCGCGTTGCCGAATGCAGCGGCAATTTGCGCGCTCGTCAGCTCAAGAAAGCCACGATACGCATCGTCGAACTCGCGAAATGGATTGAGACCGACAATTAAAATGCCGATCTGTTCGGCGCTGCCGCGCCGTCCAATCGCCAACACCGCGCATTGGCGCGGCGGCTGCGACCAGGCACCACAGGGCAGCGTCGCTGCCAGCGCCGGGGGAATATCCATTATTTGCAGTTGCTGCATGCGCGCGACTTCCGCAACAGGCCACAACGATTCGACGTCAAAATCTATGCGGGCGCGCGCAGCCGGATGCGCGCTATCGATACCGACCAGGCCGGCCAACTCCGCGCGCTGCTCGCGTAAATTGGCTAAATAGATCATCGCAAACGGCACATCGCGCGGATTGCTATACAGAGCCTGTACGCTGAGCCGACAGGCTTCGTCGAAGGTTTTCGCATCGGCGGTGCCGGCCGCGAGCTCCCGCAGCAATGAAGTCTGGCGCGCACCAACGATACGCTCGGTATCGTCGGTGTTCGCACAGATAATACCGCGCGCAATATTGTCGTCGTCCAGGATAGGACTGTAGGAAAACGTGTAATAGGTTTCTTCGGGGTAGCCGTTGCGCTCCATGATCAACAGCAGCGACTCGTCGTAGGTACCTTCTCTGCACTCCATCGCGCTGGTCACGCGCGATTGCACCGTATCCCAGATTTCGCGCCAGACCTGTGCGGCGGGTTGGCCCAGCGCGACCGGATGACGACCGCCGATGATCGACTTATAGGCATCGTTATAAAAATTCAACAATTCCGGGCCCCACCAGACAAACATCGGCTGCCGCGAATTGAGCACGATCCTTAGTGCCGCTTTTAACGCCGCCGGCCATGTAGCCGGCGCGCCGATGCTGGTACCCCCCCAATCCATCGAACGGATACGCGCGGCCATTTCGCCGCCAAATACCAAAAAATCTTCGTTAGTCAACGACTCCGGTGCGGACATAGTCCATTCCGCGTTATTTTTATAGATATCGGCCACTACATCACCCTGACCATGCAAATTGTAATATTTACCGGCCACCTCAGCCGTAATTACCGAAACAGCTTTTAAAGCAGGTTTTTTTCCGCTTTACTCGCTCAATAAAACTCATATGCAACTAGCGCGCCTCAAACTCTTCGGGCCGCAGCCTTCGTTTCGCTCCTTCTTTACGCCTGTTGCGCCGCAGCACTTTTCGCTGCGCTGCCAAGCGAGCAACTTACCCGTGTCAGCGCAAGATGCTCGGGATAATAAAGTTGCATATAGTTGATGAGGCCTTCGCGCACCTTGCAGCGCAAATCCCAATTCTTCGATGAATCCGCAGAGGTCACTAAAATTCGCAATTGCATACCGCGCTGGTCCGCATCGGTCACCTGCAACAGACTCAGCCGGCCATCCCATTCCTCCGCCTCGCGGCAGAGGCGCTCGACCTGTTTGCGCAGCGGCGCCAGCGGCATACGGTAATCGACCCAAAGAAATACACTGCCAATAATTTGCGAGGTTCTGCGCGTCCAATTTTGAAAGGGATGTTCGATGAACCATTGCAGGGGTATTACCAGGCGGCGTTGATCCCACAGCTTCATCACCACATAAGCGCCGGTAATTTCTTCGACTCGTCCCCACTCGCCCTCGACGATCAACACATCGTCGATACGCAGCGGCTGGCTGACGGCAATCTGCAGGCCGGCGATCAAATTCCCCAATACCGGCTTGGCCGCCAGCCCCGCCACGATTCCCGCTAAACCGGCCGATGCCAACAGACTGGCACCAAGCGCACGGATTTCGGGAAAGGTCATCAATATCAGCGAAATACCGATCAACAACGCCAAGCCCATCAAGCTGCGGGCGATTACCTTGGCCTGCGTCTGGATGGCGCGGGCGCGCAGATTATCGGCGGTGTTAATTGGCTGCAGTGCGACTATCGTCGCGCTTACCCCGGCTATACAACGTATTGTCAACCACGTGAGGGCGGCAATCAGCAGCAGACCAACGATATGGCGAATGCGCCCGCCATAAACCAATTCGTCGGGCAGCGCGGCCAAGGCAATCTGCAAAAAGATCAGCGGCATTACAAAGCGCATAGGGCCGCTGGTGCTGCGCACCAGGCTGTCGGTCATCGTGAAATGGCGCACCAGGCGTTTTAAGATGCGCAGGCCGATCGCCTGCACCACAAAGCCGGCGATCAGCGCCAATCCAATAACTATACATAGAGCCAGCAGCGGATCGCCGGCGTAGAGCTTGGTCAACCCGGACGACATGCTGGGGATTCTCAACTGTTGTGGGCTCGCACGTAGCGCGAGGCTTTCAAGCGCAGCAAAATAACGGTGAGATTTATGCCGGCGCCGCTGCCAGCTCCACGCGATGGGCATGATCGCTACACAGCCGTTTCGCGTCGGTGGCATTCGTCCGCTGACCCAGACAGGTGTCCCGATACCAGGCGCTATACGAGGCCTTACCTTCCACCACCATTTTGCAGACCATGTAATCCGTGCAATCGCTTTCGAGATGAAATTTGCTGCTGACGGAAAAGTTCATCGCCATGTCCTCGTTATCGTTGAATAACTATCGATTGTTAAAATTTTCCTGACGAAAGCTTCATGCACTAAATCACTTTTAGTTAAAAGCAATCTCCATACCAGCGTTATCTGACCGAAAACAGGAGCAGCGGAAAAACAGGGAGCAGCGAAAATCGTCAACTCTTATCGTTCTTGAAAACTCCGCGCACATTCATCGCGATTAAAGCCACTTGCAAAAAGACCAGAGCATAGGCATGCGCAAACAGACCCCAGATTATCCACAGCATATTGCTGAATAAAAAAATCCAGAAGCCATAGATACGCTGACTACGCGATAACGACGCCACCAGCCAGGTGGCGACTATAGTCACGATCATCGCCGGCCACTGCAGCCAATCTAAATATTCCACCATCAGCGTCACTTCGAAAGGCTCGCTTTATCGATTACGGGAAAGGCCAGGCTCACCGGTAGAATTTTCATCATCACCCTCAGCTATCGGCAAGTATTACGCCATTGACGGACTGAACGAAACGATTTCGTTCCGTTCGCCTGGCACGCTAAGTGCAATTTATAGTGCAATTTATATTGCATAACCGGTCTCGAACCGTTTAAAGGAGTATCTAAAATGGAACACAGATATAGCAATCGATCGACAGCAGAGCTCGGCATCATCATCTACCAAAAAAATATTCGAGTGGCAATTGGAACCATAAAAAATATCAGCGAGGATGGCTTCTTCGCAGCAACCGGCCTGACTGATGTACTCGCCAATCAGCCATTGGAAATAGAGTTTTTGTCGGCAGAACTTGATAGCGCATTTAATCGCCGGCTGCCAGCCATGGTGGTACATAGCAATGAAGACGGCTTTGGTGCAGAAATCGATCGCTCAGCAATATCCAACGCTTATTCGCAAACCGCCTATTCGCCCTCTACCGCTAAATTTGCCTGATCAGCCTGATTAACTGTAAATTTCTCACTATTGAAATTCCACTAACTGCGGATCTCTATTTTTATTATCCGATCAACAGGAAAAGCCTTTTACTAAGTAAAAAAATCCCGCTCAATGAGCGGGTAATCGGTGAATTCCAAAAAATTTATGATTAACTATTGATTATATTTTGCCTTTGCGCGGTCTTGGCAGGCATCTTTCTCGCTGCCGCTAAAGTTATCGCAACGCTCTTTCGCAACCTTATAGTCCGCTTCCAATTTGTCTTTATTGGCATCCTTACGAGCATCGGAGGCTTTATGCTGAGCCTTCGCATCGGCTTCAGCTGCTGTGCGCTTCGCCTTTGCACCTTTAACACAGACATCCTTATCGTTGCCGGATAACGTATCGCAATGTTCTATTTCTGCATCGTAAGCCGCTTCTGCCTGCGACTTTGCCGCGGTGTAATTTTTGTCGTCTGCCATTAAACCGCATGAAAAACCTACCAACACCACACCAGCCAGTGCCACTATCGATTTTTTTGCACTATTAATATTCTTCATAAAACATCCTCACTCTCAACATTGAATAGAAATTTGCTACCCATCGAACAAAAAGACCACTCACAACCAAATATCCGTAGAAAGAACTTACAACCGCCCCGTTAACAACAGGACTATGACAACAATTAACACTAAAGCTAAACCACCACTGGGGTAATATCCCCAACCGGAGCTATAAGGCCAAGTTGGCAATGCACCTACTAAAATCAATATCAATAAAATTAATAATATGGTCCCAAGATTCATGGCTGCGTTCTCATCAATTAATTTAATTTTCTAATGATGCAAACCATCTTTACCAATTGCAATAATTACAAGGCAGAAACCGTGCCACATGCTATTTATCCTGATTTTTTTGGAATAGCGCATCATCTATGCAGTCACCGCGGGTCTTCAATTTTAATGGACTCCAATCAACCGTAAGGATTACGGTTGACCAGCAATATTTACAGGAAAGCCACCATGACCCGAAATTTATTTTCGTCAGCTGTTAATATTGTCAACCTATAAAATGTAAAACAGTCTTCTTAATATTATTTTTTTGGATTATCCACCCATATCACAGCCCATCAATAAAATGGCGTACTTCCTGCACCGAACAGAACAGGCCTGCTATTAATAAAATAGCGACTTGCTAGAACTATTTTTTGGTGGAGTTATGAAGAGATTAATGATTTGTTGTGAATTTCGGTATGCGGCAGCCAATCCATCCAGTTTAATTTTCAACATCGAAGCCGCTAAACACCCCAGTCAGCGCATAATTCGCGAAACACTGACCGTCGAACCGGATAAAAAAATCGATGCGACGACGGATGCCGCATCCGGCAATCGCCTGCTTCGCATAAATATGGATGCTGGCGAGGTCGCGCTGCGCTACGACGCCATGGTGGCGGTCGATTATCATCCCCCCAAAGGGAACGAGCGCGAAATCCCGTTGGCCGATCTACCGCTCGAAGTGATTCCTTATTTGTGGCCCAGCCGCTATTGTGAATCGGATAGTCTAGCCGCGATGGCCATTCGCACGTTTGGAAATATTGCGGGCGGTTATCGACGCGTCGAAGCAATCTGCCGATGGATTCGCGAGAATATTACTTATGCCGTCGGCATTAGCGGCCCCACCACCACGGCGCGCGATGTATTGGCCGATCGGGCCGGCGTCTGTCGAGATTACGCGCACCTGGGCATTAGCTTTTGCCGCGCATTAAATATCCCGGCGCGCATGGTTACCGGATATACCTGGTACCCAGATCCACCTCCGGACTTTCACGCAATCTTTGAGGCCTACCTAGAGCATCGCTGGATATTATTCGATGCTACGCAATTGGCACCATTGAGCGATGTCGTACGCATAGCCACCGGTAAAGATGCATCCGAAACGGCGTTTGCCACACTATTTGGACCCGTCAAGATGCTGCATTACAGCCCCGAGGTAACCGTTTTGTCGCCTCCGGAAAATGGCATCGCTTACTCTTCAACCATAGCCCCGCGCGCGGCGATACCGTTGTTGCTCAAGGTTCGGAGTTGTTAGTTGTTAGAGATTCGATGGCAGCGGGCTTGACTGCCCGGTGAGCGAATGCTCTTTTCAAAACACTGGAAGCAAGCTGGTTTATAGCGCGCACCATCAGAGAGCGATGGCATCGAAAGCATCTAACGTGAAAGCGCCGCCGCTATCGATTCGTACAAAGAAGTTTTGAAAAGAGTATCGATCGGCGGGCTTGGCACCAAACGTCAGCTGGAAGAGTATTCGATGGGAGCTGGCTTGGTCTTTTAATCCTTCGCCGATCGCTCGAAAGTATTATTGCTCGAATCGGTATACCAGACCGCCAGAGGTGCATTCTCCAGCAAAGCATTCAGATCACGAGGCAACGTAGCGCGCTGCGTGTCGCTGAAAATACTGCGCCATGGACCGCCTGGTGAGTGGCGCGGCAATATCGGGATTGACAACTCGGCGTTTGGCGCCAACCTCAACGAATCGCCCTGTACCAGCGCAGCACAAAAACGCGGCACAATGACCAGCAGTGCATGCCGATGATAATGGCGCATAAATGCGATAAATTGCGGTCCATCCCCCTCGACATCAGGCAAGGGCGTGAATAAGCCCTCGGTAAAAAGTTTCGGCACCGCGACCCGCAACAGTAAAAGACGCTGAATAATAAACTGCTTTATTCGCCCATCGCGCCAATGCGGCAATAAATCGCTGGCGCAATCCGACTCCATTGCGGTAAGCGCAGCCAGGCGCGCATCGAAATTCACCGGCCGGCGATTATCGGGATCGACCAGACTGAAATCCCAATGTTCGCAGCCCTGATAAAAATCCGGCACACCCGGCGTCGTCGATTTGAGCGCGACTTGCGCCAGGCTGTTCACGGCGCCAGCCGGCGCGATGCGTTGCACAAAACGATGCAGGTTGCACAAAAAATTCGGCGCGCGCTGCGGATCGAGAATAGCGTTCAAAAAATCCTCGCAGGCCTTTTCATAGTCGGCATTCGGCTGCGCCCAGCTCGAATGACGCTTTGCCTCGCGCACCGCTTTGCGCTGCCAGGCGCCGATACGTTCGCGCAACTCGCGCACCCCGGCAATGTCCGTCAATGCCAATTGCAATGGCCACGCGCCGACCAGCATCTGATACAACATGTATTCGTCGGCGAGGTCCGGCGCGGTTTTCACCAAGCCTA
>DATIED010000002.1:0-4306 GCA_035455965.1 Spongiibacteraceae bacterium | reverse complement strand
TATCTTCATTGAAGCGGCGCGATATTTCTTCGACGGAACGGCGCCACAACTCCTCCTTGCTTTTGAAGTGATAGAGCACCAGCGAGCGCGCCGCACCGGAGCGCTCGGTGATCTGCCGAAAATTGGTGCCGTCGTAACCGAGGCTGGAAAATAGCTGCATGGCCGCGGTCAGGATTAACTCCTTCGATTGTTGTTTTTTCTTTTCCACTCGAACCGGAACCCCCCTCGCGATCGGCAAGTGTCATCGTAACATCGGCGGACACCTCGCCTAAAGCGTTGACAAGCATTACCGCTTTCCACAATACTGACACATCTGTCAGTAAGGCGAAATCATCGACATGAGCAAACCCGCGTGGGGCGGTGTGACGCCCTACTCCAATATCAACGGCGAAGTGGCGATTGTCGGCATCGGCGAGTGCTCGCACAGCGCCAATTCCGGCCGCGATCCCGTGCAAATGGGCATTGAAGCAGTGACGCGGGCGCTCGACGATGCGGGCCTGCGTCCCGATCAAGTCGATGGCCTGATGTTCAACGGCTACATGCAGGGCCAGCTCGACGCCGCCGCTTTCCATAAACATTTCGGCACCAGCCACGATTTGTGGGTATCGACCGAGGGCGGCGCGATGAGCTGGGCCGCCACCTGCGCCTATACCGCCGCGCAGGCGATCCGCGCAAAAAAAGCCACCACCATCGTCAACGTGTTTTCGATCGACTGGGCCACCACCAGCAAAGCCGATGGCGCCACGCCCGGCGATTCGCATCGCCAGGAAAAAATGAAGGCCAATTTGGAGGTGCCGTTCGGCTGGTATCCGCAACCGGTTTATTTCGCCACTATCGCGCGCCGGCACATGCATGAGTTCGGCACTACCGCCGCGCAGCTGGGCAATATCGCCGTGACCCTGCGCCGCCACGCCAACGGCCATCCCGGCGCGGTCATGCACGAGAAATTGCTGACGCTGGAAAATTATCTGGCGCAAAAGCCGTTTATCGATCCGCTGCGGCTCAACGATTGCTGTTTAATTTCCGATGGCGCGGCGGCCTACATCATGACCTCGGCCGAGCGCGCCAAAGATTTTCCGCAGCCGCCGGTAACGGTGCTGGGTGTGGCAGAAGCGTTTTCGAACACCGGTTACTACTGGAGTCAGCAGCAGCCGTTCACCAGCACGCCGCAGGTATTCAGTGCACCGGCCGCCTATCAAATGGCCGGCATCGATAGCAGCGCGGTCGATGTGCTCGCGGTATATGATCCCTTCACCATCGTCGCACTGATGCAAATCGAAGATATGGGCTTTTGTAAAAAAGGCGAAGGCGGCGCTTTCGTCGAAGGCGATCGTCTGTATTTTAAAAATTCGCGCAGCGCCGGCGGCCTGCCGTTTAATACGCATGGCGGATTACTGTCGCACGCCTACGTGCTGGGAATTTCGCACGTCGTGGAGTTGGTGCGGCAACTGCGCGGCACCGCGCATAATCAAGTCGATGCGCCGCAAATCGCCGTGTACGGCGGTTATACCGGCGGTTTAGCCTCGACATTAGTTTTGGGCAGAGGTTGAGATGAGTAGCGCTGAGTTCCCCACTCCCGATCGCGATCTGCCGGCACTGCGGCCGTTCTGGTCGGCGGCCGCGCAACAGCGCCTCGAATTGCCGCGCTGCAATGCGTGTCGCCAATTCAACTGGTATCCCGGCGAACAATGCCGGCATTGCAGTCACGCGCAATTTACCTGGATCGAAGTAACGCCGCGCGGCACGCTGTTTTCGTGGTCGGTGGTGCAGCGTCCATTGTTTGCGCCGTACGCGCTCATCGCGCCATATATTCCGGCGATCGTCGAATTAAGCGCGGCCCCGGGCGTGCGGTTAGTGACGCGCCTGGTCGATGCCGAACCTTCGACATTGCAGATCGGCGCGCCGATCGAATTGCTATTTGCCGATCTCACTTATCCCCATACCAGCAGCGGTGTGATCGCGCCGCTCGCCAGGCTGGTCAGCTAACCTTTCGCAGCGAGAACGATTATGAGCCGATACGATTTTCCGATTCCCTATGGCTGGTTTTACGTTGGCGACGCGGCCGCGCTAGCCAGCGGCGAAATCCAAACGGTGCGCTATTTCGGCCAGGACTGGGTACTGTGGCGCGATACCGACGGCAATGCGCATTTGCAGGAAGCGTACTGCCCACACCTAGGCGCGCATATCGGCGTCGGCGGCACGGTGATCGGCAATACCATCGAATGCCCGTTTCACAAATGGACGTTTAACGGCGACGGTTCGGTCGCGGCGATTCCCTACGCAACGCGCATCAACGAAAAAGCCTGTTTAAAAACGCTGCCGCTGCGCGAGCATTACGGCAATCTCATGGCGTGGTACCACCCCGACAACATCGCGCCGATTTACGAGTTGCCGAAGGTACCCGAGATCGACAGTGGCGATTTTCGCGGCCCGCTCAGCGAGACGCATATGATCGCTTGCTGTCTGCAGGAGATGGCCGAGAACACCGTCGATGGCGCGCACTTTCAAAGCATCCATCAACATCCCGGCGCGGCCGAGTACGAAGATGTGACGTTCAAGGATCATTTAATGAGTATGAGCAGCAAGCAACTGTTCCCGAGTTCGCGCGGGCCGGTCGAAGGCACGCTCTGCACCGAGACCTCGGGCTTTGGTCACAGCGTGGTGCGCTATAAAACGCTGATCGAAATTTGCATGCTCGCCAGTACCGCCCCCGTCGAGAAAGATAAATCTTTTCAAATTTTTCAGGTGTATTATAAAAATCCCAATAACGATCCAAAGATCGATCGCATCGGCCAGGCATTTTATCAAGAGGTCAATCGGCAGGTACGGCAGGATATTCCGATCTGGGAAAACAAAATTTATCGCGCCAAACCGCAGCTGTGCAATGGCGACGGTCCGATTGCGCAGTTTAGAAAATGGGCGTCGCAATTTTATGTAAGCGAGCACGCAACCGCTCTATAAGCGCCTTGTACCAAAAGCACTTTGCAACCATAAGACTGTACGTTACCGGGAGACCGCCGAACCATGAGTTTAACTTTCGCGCAACCCGAGCTGCGCAATCTGGGACGTATTCTGCAGGCTTATGCGGAGCACAGTCCCGATAACATTTATTTGATGGCGGACGAGCGGCGCTTATCGTTCAGCGAGACCAACAGTTTGGTCAATCGCTTTGCCGCCGGATTAAAAGCGCTGGGTGTGGCGCACGGCGATCGCGTCGCGATCTACATGCAGCCGGCGATTAATTTCGTTGCACTGGCGCTTGCCGTCAATAAGCTGGGCGCAATCTGGACGCCGCTCAATACCGATTACAAAGGTGCCTGGCTGCGCGATGCGATCGCCGACAGCAAACCGAAAGTCGTCATCACCGATAGCGCATCGCTCGATAAGGTGCTCGCCGCCGAACACCTTACAGAAGAGCAAGGGGCCGCGCGCAGTTATCGCCTGGTCTGCGACGGCGACAGTAAAAATATCGACAGCAGCATCGTCGCGCTCGATAGCTTTTTAACGCTGAGCGACGCCAACCACGATCTCAGTGCGATTCACTACGGCGATACCGCCGCAATTTTATGGACCTCCGGGACCACCGGCAAACCGAAGGGCGTGATGCAAAGCCATAACGCCTGGGTGCGTTCCTGCGAATCCGGCAATCGCATGTCGGAAACCCGCCCCGGCGATATCGCCTACAACTGCCTGCCGTTTTACAACTCCGCCGCCTGGGTCAGCAATATTTTTCGCGCGCTGCTGGCGGGGATTCCCTGCGCGATCGACCCGCAGTTCTCGGTCAGCAATTTTTGGGATCGCATCCGCTTCTACGGCGCCACGCAGACCTTGACGCTGGGCGCGATGCACATGTTTTTATGGAATGCGCCGTCGCAGCCGAACGACGCCGACAACAAGCTGCGCGTCGCCTATATGATTCCGATGCCCGATGCGATTATGGAGCCGTTTTGTAAACGCTTCGGCATCGAAAAAATTCTGCAGGGCTACGGCCAAAGCGAAATGATGGCGTTCGTGGTGCGTGCCAACAAAGCCGACACGAAATGGAAGCCCAATGCGCTCGGCACGGTATTGGACGATCTGGAATTAAAACTGCTGAACGACGACGGCATCGAAGTGGGCCCCGGCGAACCGGGTGAGTTTTGCGTCAAACCGTTAAAGCCGCATGTGATCTTCAACGGCTACTTCGATCAACCCGATATTACCGCCAATGCCTATTTCGGCGACTGGTACCGCACCGGCGATCTGGGCATCAAAGATGCGGACGGCGATTTATTTTTTGTCGATCGCAAAAAAGATGTGATTCGCT
>DATIED010000001.1:0-3009 GCA_035455965.1 Spongiibacteraceae bacterium | reverse complement strand
TAGTCGTACATCCACAGCAGCTCGAGTTATTACGCGATTGCGCCGAGTGGCCGAGCAGTTGGCAATTGCAGGCCGATAGCCGCGTCGAGTTGGGCGGATGCAAAGTATTGACGGAGCAAAGCCTGGTGGATTTCAGCGTTGAATTGCGCTTTCGCCAGGTCGCTGCGACATTGTTGGCCGCAGCGGCGAGCGAGCCGATCGAGCCCGGCACTTTGCTGGGCGAAGACGATGACTGATGTCGTCGCGCGGTTACAGCAGCGCGGCGCCCGGCTTGCCGATACTCAGCCGGAACCGGTAGTTGCCGGCCGTCTGGTGCGCGTGGTCGGCATGACGCTGGAAGCGGTCGGTTTGAATGTGCCGATCGGTAGTCGCTGCCTGGTGAGTTTACGCAACGATCGTTTTGTCGAAGCCGAAGTCGTGGGTTTCGATGCGCAGCGCTTATTTTTAATGCCCACCGAAAAATGCGAAGGTCTGCGCCCCGGCGCGCGCGTCGTTCCGCTGCGTAGCTCCAGTCATATTCTCGTCGGTCCCGGTTTGCTCGGGCGCGTCATCGATGGTGCCGGCCGGCCGCTGGATGGTAAAGGCCCATTGGCTTGCACGCAGCGCATCGAACTCGAAGGTGCGCTGATCAATCCGCTGCAGCGCCAGCCGGTGCATGCGGTATTGGACGTGGGCATTCGCGCCATCAACGCAGCGTTAACGGTCGGGCGTGGCCAGCGCCTGGGTTTATTCGCCGGCAGCGGCGTCGGTAAAAGTATGCTGCTCGGTATGATGACGCGTTTCACCGAAGCCGAAGTGGTGGTGGTCGGTCTGGTCGGCGAGCGCGGTCGCGAAGTGAAGGAATTTATCGAACAGGTGTTGGGCGAGGCCGGTCTCAAGCGTGCCGTGGTAGTCGCGTCGCCTGCCGACGATGCGCCGCTGCTGCGCTTGCGCGCGGCGATGCTGGCATCGCGCATCGCCGAATATTTTCGCGACGAGGGCAAACAGGTTTTGCTGCTGATGGATTCGTTGACGCGCTACGCGCAGGCACAGCGCGAAATCGCGCTGGCGGTAGGCGAGCCGCCGGCCACCAAAGGCTATCCGCCCTCGGTGTTCGCGAAATTACCGGCATTGGTGGAGCGCGCCGGTAACGATGCCACCGGGCGCGGCTCGGTGACCGCGTTTTATACGGTGCTCACCGAGGGCGATGATCTGCAGGATCCGGTCGCCGATTCGGCGCGCGCGATTCTGGATGGACACGTGGTGTTGTCGCGCGTACTGGCCGATGAAGGACATTATCCCGCCATCGATATCGAAGCCTCGATCAGCCGGGCGATGCCGAATGTGGTGAGCGAGGCGCACCTGAAAATGGCGCAGCGCATGAAACAATTGTATTCGCGCTACCAGCAGAGCCGCGATCTGATCGCCGTCGGCGCCTATGTGGCGGGCGCGGATCCGGAGACCGACGAGGCGATTAAAATGCTGCCGCATATTCGTGCCTTTCTACGCCAGAGCTTGAACGAATCGATATCATTTCCTGATAGCGTCGAGCAGCTGACGCAACTGGTAGCCGGCGAGCGGCGAGGCTGACGAGCATGGCGCGCAAGAGTTCCGAGCGGCTGAAAGTTTTACTAAAGTTGGCGGCGATGAAGGAAGAGACCGCCGCACGCCGCTTGGCACAGGACTCCGAACGCTTGCAGCAAGCGCGCGAACAGGGCCGCCAATTAGCTTTATACGAGCAGGACTATCAGCAGAGTTTTATCGAGCGCGGCGCGCAGACGTTTAATCGGCAAAACTTATTAAATTATCAGGGGTTCTTTCGCCAGTTGGAGCACGTGCAGGAGCAGCAGGTGCGTACCATCGAGCATCGCGATCGGGAGCGCGAAAACGCGCGTCTGCATTGGGTGCAGTTGTACTCGCGGCGCCGCGTACTGACGCAGATTCGCGAGCGGCGTCTGGCGCTCGAGCAATTGGCCGTAGAAAAAAAGTTGCAGAGTGAGATCGATGATCACACGGCGCGGCGTCGCGCCGCGCTGGTGGCCGCCGATAACGACAACAGCGCCATCGAATAGGCTGGCGCCAGGCAACGCTAATAATAGGCAGAATATCATCTGCATATTGGGCTTCGCCGTTTCCTCGGCTATGCTTGGAGCTGGATTTGGCGCTGAACGAAATATAACGGCGGGAGGTGGTTTAATGACAATTACGGCTCGGGTTTCCCCGGATGGCAGCGAATTGACTATTCAGGTCGCGGGGCGATTTGATTTCAGCGCACACCAGGAGTTTCGCAAAGCTTACGAAATCGGCGTGAAGCCGAAACGTTTCAGCGTCGATATGCGCAATGCAACATATCTGGATAGCTCGGCATTGGGCATGCTGCTGTTGCTGCGCGATCACGCCGGCGGCGATAGTGCGGAAATTCAGATTATTAATTGCAATGAAGATATTAAAGGTATTCTCACCGTTTCCAATTTTGATCAATTATTTACCATTGTCTGATCGCGGGCGCCGCCGATAAGTTCGGTGGGTTTGCGTAAGCGCGCAGCTTGCAATAGGCGCGGTTGGTAAACAGTTGCGATTTATAAATAGTCGTCTGGGGAGAGGCCGCATGATTGCCACACAGCATCTTGAGCGCGAGATTTTGGAAGAACTGCGCGTGGTGATGGGCAACGAATTTTCATCGTTGTTGCAAACCTTTATCCAGGACAGCACCCAGCGCGTGGCAGCGGTGCAGCGCGAGTTCGCGACCGGCAATGCTGTCGGTTTGCGCGCGGCGGCCCATAGTTTCAAAGGCAGCTCGAGCAATATGGGCGCGGGTCAATTGGCGCATATCTGTAAGCAGATCGAAGAATTGGCGCTGGCTGGCGACGTTGCCGGCTGCGCGCCGCTGGTGCGCGATATCGAGGCCGAATTCAACGCCGTCAAGCTCGACGTGGAAGCGCTGCTGGTCTAACTGCAACTGACTCCCCAACTGCTGCTAAGCATCGATCGATACGCAGCGGCCCCTAGTTGGCAACATTATTGCTGACT